>CANJIC010000050.1 GCA_947474205.1 Planctomycetaceae bacterium
GCGGGTGTAAAAAAAATCGCCGCCGTTATTACCGGCCTTGGCTTTGCGTTCACGGGTGAAACAATTGCTCGGCGCTTTGTGCGCTTTTTTTCCACGCGCCTCTATCGCCGCTCGCTTGCGGCGTGCGACGCGGTGTTCTTTCAAAACCAAATTGACCACGATGAACTTGCCGCGCTTGGAGTGCTTGCTAATGTTGACGCCGCGCGCGTGCGCATGATCGCGGGCTCGGGCGTTGATCTTGATCACTTTGCGCAGCAACCTGTTGCAGCGCACACGCATTTTCTCATGATCAGTCGCCCACTGAAGGACAAAGGCGTGGCGGAATTTGCGCAAGCGTGCAAGATTGTGCGCGCGCGCAATCCCTCCATTCGCTGCACGCTGATCTGCGCGTGGGACGACAACCCAAGCAGTTTCACGCGTGCCGATATTACGCATTGGGCGCAACAGGGTTGCTTTGAGGCGCTTGACGAAGTGGAGGATGTGCGCCCGCATCTGCAATCGTGCACAACTTTTGTGTTGCCTTCGTATCGCGAGGGCACAAGCAAGGTTGTGCTTGAAGCCATGGCCACGGGCCGCGCGATTATTTCCACGGACGCTATTGGGTGCCGCGATCCAATTGAACCTGGCGTGAACGGCTTACTTGTTGCAACGCACTCCGCCACCGAACTTGCCGCCGCCATGTTGGAACTAGCCAATGATCCAGCGCGCAACGCCGCCATGGGCGCCGCCAGCCGCCGCATTGCGCAAGAAAAATACAACGCCAAGCCAATCGACGCGGCAATTCTTCATGCGCTGAACCTGGACGCTCCCGCGCGCGCCTAAGCGCGCATGGCCGCGAACCACATGCAGTGCGATCAATTGCATGTATTGCAGCCATTGACTTGTATTTGCGCGTGACCTTTGTATTCAAATTGCATGCACACGTAAAGCGTTGCGTGATTCATGAATCAATAGAATGCGCGCATGAATATTCTTGTCACCGGCGCCGCGGGATTTATTGGTTCATTCACCGCGCATCAATTACTTGACCGAGGCGACCACGTTGTTGGCCTAGACAACATGAACAACTATTACGACACCACGCTCAAGCAAGCGCGCCTGGCGCGTCTGCAAGCGCGCGACCATTTCACATTTACGCAAGTGGATTTGTGCGACACGGATGCAATAAAATCCCTGTTCGCCCAAAACAAATTTGACCGCGTGATTCATTTAGCGGCGCAGGCCGGCGTGCGCTACTCCATTGAAAATCCCATGGCGTACACGCAAAGCAATCTGGTTGGCATGACCAACATTCTTGAAGGTTGCCGCCACGGCAAAGTGGCGCACTTGGTCTACGCCAGCACAAGTTCTGTGTACGGCCTGAACACCACGCAACCATTTTCGCCGCACCACAGCGCCGATCATCCAATGACTTTTTACGCCGCAACCAAGCGCGCCAACGAACTCATGGCGCATTCATACAGCCACATTTTTGGCATGCCCACCACTGGCCTGCGTTTCTTCACGGTGTATGGTCCGTGGGGTCGACCCGACATGGCGCTGTTTCTTTTCACCAAGGCCATTCTTGCGGGCGAACCCGTTCGCTTGTTCAACCACGGCAAGCACACGCGCGACTTCACCTATGTTGAGGACATTGCGCGCGGCGTGATTGCGGCCGCCGATCGCATTGCAACGGCGGACGCAACATTCAACGCGGCCAAGCCCGACATGGCAAGCAGCAGCGCGCCGTGGCGCTTGTACAACATTGGTTGCTCGCGGCCCGTGCAACTTTTGCGCTACATCGAAGTGTTGGAGCAATGCCTGGGCAAAAAAGCCAAAACGGAAATGCTGCCGCTGCAACTAGGCGATGTGCCCGACACATTCGCCGACACCACCGACTTGGCGCGCGACATGAACTATCAACCCTCCACCACGATTGACATTGGCGTGGCGAATTTTGTGAAGTGGTACCGCGACTATTACAAGGCGTGAGCGCGACGCAATTTTTTGCGTGACCGATCGCCCACAATTCGGACTGCTGTCCAGCGATTTCATTTTAAATTTGATCAACTGAATCAGCGCCTGAACAAAGCGCGCAAAGACATCACGCACCCGCGCGCGTGCGCAAGTTGTCAAGCACATTCATAAAATTAATGTACGCGTCATACGGACTGTCATAGGGCGAGAAATATTTGTGCACGTCGCCGTCGGACCAATACTTGGTGCACATGTAGTACAAGTGGTCGCTGGTGGTCAGCTTGCGCCAATCCTCCAGAATGTATGGGTCGCCCTTCAAATGCTTGTCGCGCACCGCGGGCTCAAGCCGATACAACTCCTCCACCGCGTTGTCCTGCAGCGGGTTGCCCAACCACGCCGACAAATCGCGCTCCATGTCGGCCCACGAAATTGGCTTGGGCACATCGTATTCACCAACGGGTCGATACTTCTCAACAGCCTGCGACACGGTCAAGAATTCATTCTGCCCAGGGTTCACATCAAAAATATATTTTGGCATGGCGTCAAGAAAATCAAAGATGCCAGTCTCGGCCCATTGATGCTCGCCAAATGTTTCATAGTCCATGAACAAGTTGCACAAATTTCCGTCGCCGTTGATTTGATTCACCCAACCCGCGAATTTCTCGGCGGACAGCGGCCAATCTTTCCAATCACGATTGCTGAAACGAAACGCAATGTCGTCGCTTAAGCGATAATTTTTCAACAGCAACGGCATGGGCGGCCGGCCCTTTGGAAAACCATTTCCAGGAACCGCATAGAGATAGTTTGGATTACGAAATCCAAGCAGTCGATCAACGCCCTCGCACACCACGGCCTTGTGGCGACCCATCCATGCAATATGCCCGCCGATTTCATTGGAATAAATCAATTCGGTGTTGCGGAACACTTTTGGCTTCTGGCCAAAGAGCCGCTCAATCATGGCCTCTTGAATGGCAACCTGCTCCTCAAATTCCTTGCGGCTGAATAAAAAACTGAGCGAGTGATGGCTGGTCTCCGCCAAGAATTCACACGCGCCGGTGTCGGCAAGTCGCTTGAACAAATCGATCAAGTCGGGCGCCCACTGCTCAAATTGCTGCAACGCCACGCCACTAATGGAGTAGCTCACGCGAAAGCGATTCTCGTGGCGCTTGACCAAGTCGAGAATTTTTTCCGTGGTTGGGCGGTAGCACTTGTTGGCCACTTTCTGCAAAATGGTTCCATTGGCCTCGGCGTCAAAGTAAAACGGATCTGTGTCAAACACGGAGTAGCGACGCAACCGAAACGGCTGATGCACTTGGAAATAAAAGACGACGCTTGCCACAGAGGTCAGAGTGTAGTTGCAATTCTTAAGCGCGCACGGCGCTTGCGCCAAAGCGTTTTTGGCGACCAAATTTTGAAGACCAATCCACTATTCTGTGGGCATGGATCGCACCACACTTGCCGTCGAAATTGCCAAAGTTGCCATGTTGCGCGGAACCTTCACGTTGCGCAGCGGAAAAGTAAGCCACTATTACCTGGACAAATATCTGTTCAGCACGCGGCCAGAAATTTTGCGCGAACTTGGCGCGCTGTTCGCGGCGCGCGTTCCCGCCGGCACCACGCGCTTGGCGGGCGCGGAGTTGGGCGGCATTCCATTGGTGTCCGCCGCCAGCATGGCCAGCGGTTTGCCATGCGTGTTCATTCGCAATCAGAAAAAAGAATATGGAACCGCCAAACAACTTGAAGGCAAGTTGGAGCGCGGCGACCGCGTGATGATTGTGGAGGATGTGGCCACCACCGGCGGCCAGGCGCTTGAGGCCGCCAAGGTTTTGCGCGAGGGCGGCGCGGAAGTCACGGCCATCATTAGCGTGATCGACCGCATGGAGGGCGCGCGCGAAAATATCCAGGCCGCGGGTATTGCGTTTGACTCGCTCTTCACGGTGCAAGACCTGGGAATTATTCCCGACGCCGCCACGGCCTCTTCGTAATGGATCAACTTTTACAAACCAGCCAACGCCGCCAATTTAAACGCCTTGGTTTGTTTGTTGGGTTGGCTTTCATGGCCGCAGCGTTGTGGACCATCGCACGCAGCGGCACACTTGTAACCCAAGCGTGGCAACATCTTTCGCACGCATCTCCACTTCTTTTTCTCGCGCTGCTTGGTTGCGTGGCGCTGATCACGCTGTGCACCACGCTGTGCATGCTCGTTCTGACCAATCGAACGCGCCCGCCAATCCGCGTTGAATTTCGCGAAATGCTGGCGCTGATTTGCGCCAGCACGCTTGGCAATTTTGTTCCGCTGCAACCAGGGCTCATTGGTCGCATCGCATTTCACCACCAAGTGCACGGAATTATCGTGCCCATTGGCTTGCTGATTGCCATGCAATCCACCGCGCTCACTGGATTCGCGGCGCTATGGATTGGCGCGGGACTGGCCATCACGCACGCGGCACAATTGTCATGGATCGCCGCGATTTTGTCGCCCATGTTGCTTGTTCCATTTCTGCGCAGTGGCACCGCGCGCGAATTTGCCGCCGCGTTTTTTATTCGCATTATCGAAACATGCATCTGGGCGCTACGCATCCACATTTCATTTCACTTGATCGGCCAAGACATCGACGCTTCGGCGGCATTGGCGTTGGCTTGCGCCGCCAACATCGCCAACATTATTCCTTTCATTGGAAATGGAATTGGCATTCGCGAATGGAGCATTGGCTTCTTGGCCCCACTGATCGCCGGAGTTCCGCTGGCCGACGCGTTGGCGGCCGAACTTGTTGGCCGCGTGGCGGAAATTATTTTCTTTATTCCTGCGGGGCTGGCCGCGTGGCCCCTGTTGCACAAGCGCCTTCGTGTGCACCGCTCGTTGCAACATGGTCAAGTGATCGATATGAATTCGCTTGGTTGATCACGGTTTGGAACTACTAGGCACATCGACGGGCTTGGGCGCACCACCCAACACCTTCGCCTCCTCATTCAATTGGTCAACCTGCGAAGCATCACGCACACGGCTCGCAATTAAACTGCGAACGCTTGATGCGACCGCGATCAGTTGTTCGTCGGAGCCGCGCACCAACGTGCTTAGAAGCGCGTCATTTTCAGATTCGGTCCAGCGCAAAATCGCGCTTAATTGAACACGTCGGTCCTGCGATTCCTTGGCGGCGCTTGCAATTTTCTCGGTCATTTCCAGCGGTTCCATCGGTAAAACCATAAGCGTCCATGCTTGAGCCGCCGGTGAAAGTCGCTTCCATGCCTCGGTCACTTCTGCCCAACCCTCCCGCACTTCCTTTTCAGCGCCCTTTTCAGAACTTCGACTCGCAAGATCAAACGCGAATAACACCAAAGTCACAAGATCGTCGGGCCTGTCGCAATGGCGAATTACTCCAAGCGCCTCCTCTCGCCACTCTTGATTTCGAATGACAGGAAGAATCCGGATGGAATTTTTCGAGGTCATTTTTCCTAAAAATCCAGGCGTAACACTGTCAAGAGTGAGATTGAAATTTGTCAGCATTTCAATCTGCAAGTTGGCGCCGTTGAGCGGCGAATTCAGCAAAGCGATCACTTGTGGCAAATACGCAATATCAATCACAAATGACATTGTCTCATTGGGAGCGATTTGCAAAGTTCTTGCAATTGAAAATATAAACGGGGCCAAATTTGTGATGCTTTGTTTTTGCTGAACGACAATGGTCTCCATTAAGAGCGCGGCAGAGTTGCGAATTGGACCATCAGGCGTAATTGCCAAGGTAATGGGACTGATATTTGTGACGCTAATTTTGAAAGGCATTGGGTCGAACGGTTTCACTGATCGTGAAAGAAAAGCGCCGTCAACCTGCAAATAGCGAGTTGAATCGCTGGCGAGCCCAGAAAAATTTTTCGGAAGTCGCGCGACAGCGCTTTGGATTTCCGCAGCCTGGGCCGAGGGCGCGATGCGGGACTTGATCAATTCAAATAATTGATCGGCGGCATATAAGCCAATCACATCATTGCGCTCCAGTCGGTTTATTTCCAAAAATTCATTCTCGGCCTCTTTCAGTTTTCCATTTTTTGCAAGAGCCAGACCGTACCCAAGGCGCGCGACGGCGTTATTTGCGGCCAAGGGTTTGAGTTGTTCAATGGCCTCGTCAGTTTTGCCGGTGCGCAAAAGAATCCAACCTTGAAATTTCGCTTTCGCTTCCGGCAAAATCGGAGTCAGAGCGTCCGCCTCCTGAATCCATCCAGCAACCAACGAAACATCGGGGCCGATACCAAGCACAAATGCGCATTTTTCAAGAAGCAACTTTGACTTCAACGCCGGATCACTCTTCGCCGCCAAAATCTGTTCATCAAATGTGTCGATTGCTTCCTTCAAAGCCTCTTCAAATTTGGGTAATGAACCACTCTTGGACACCATGGCATGAATGACACACATTGCCACAGGCAATGAGATTCCCGAACCTATTTGCGAAGTTCCAGTCGATTTTTTTTCAAGTATGGAAAGCAATTGTTCTTTGCGAGCGTTGAATAATTCGGCGACTTGCTTGTGTTTGCCCAAACCCCAAAGCGACAGCATGCGCTGCATGAGCAATTCGTCGAACTCCAATATTTTTGAATTTTTATTCGCAATCTGACATGCGACAGCGAAGAGCATGTCCGATTCGCGAAAGAGTCCTTCACGCAAACACATCAAACCCAATTCTTGCAGGTTCGCTGTATCGCTTGGGTTGGCAACAATTGCGTCAACAAGCGCGTTGGCAATTGTCCCTGGCGGCGCGTTGATCTCCGCCTGATATTGCGCCCATTGCGCCGTGGCGATCGGAAACGTCGGATCCAATTTCAGCGCTTCACGGAATTGGGCGACGGCGGCATCACCATCACCTCGGCGACGCAACAATATTGAATATTCGTATGCCAGACGGCTTGCGACCACTGGCGAAATCTTTTGAATCACGGATGGCTGCAACAAATGCTCATAAGCCAAGATGCGATCTTCCGCGGTGTTTCTTTCATCCACCGCCTCGGATAAGCGTGAGAGTCGAATGACCGAATCGTTTGGATCTAATTTAGAAATTGCAAGAGTGGTTTGACTGGCGATCGCTTTTGAATGCGCCAATTCGCCGCTTGTGACGTTTGCAATCTCCAGAAGAATTCGGTTGGCATATTCATCAAGAGGGACCAAAGCCACGGCCGCGCGCGCCACTTCCAACGCCCCTAAATAGTTTTCGGGAGTTGGCTCTTTCGGCTCAGCAATCATTTGAATTGCGGCACGGCTCCACGCTGCGCACAGTCTTTGATTGACTTCCAATTCCAGGGCGTTCTCGGCGCCGCCCGCAAGGGCAGCAGATAGCAGTGGGACAGCAAATGACAGCATCATTTCTAGAGTGTAACCTTCAACGCTGAACAGTTGCCCATGACGTTGGGCAAATTTATCGCGCACAACTATCTTCCGTCTTTGGTATTGAAATGAAACCTTTCCTACACATTGTCTTTGTCTTTCTCCTCGTGGCTTCATCGTCCATTGTCTTGGCTCAAGAGCCGCCCACGCCTTCGGCCCCAACAAAGACTGAATCGAAAGAGGTAAAAATTCCGGCGCCGAACAAGGACTTGGTGGCAAGCACTAAACCAATGGATGCCGCGGGTCAAAAACAAATCAAAGACTTTATTACCAGTCGATTTGAAAAAATATCGGGGGATGATGTGAAGGAATCCCGTCAAGCGACCACCGACATTCTCTTGGTCTTGCGACAGCCGGCAGCGACACCCATGTTCCTGCGCGCATGCTTCGACAACATCAAACCCTATATCGCTGAAATCTTGGCCAAACAGGATAGTTTTCGCACTGGAAACATGCTTGAAATTGTTCGCTGGACGCAAACACCTGACGGACTTGACATTCTTATTGAGCAAGTGAATCCATCCACCCAAAAAAATACGGTCATTCGCATGGGGGCAAGCCGACTTCTTGCTGGATGTATCGCAAGCGCAAGTCTTACCGCGCCCCAAATCGACCGAGCGTCGCGCCGCATTCGAGAAGCTTCGGAATTCGAACCAGACTGGATTGTGAGCATGCATGAAATGGAATCTCTGGCGCAACTCATTGCGATCTCACAGAATCCAACCAAGCCGGATCTGAAACTAGATCAACAACTCAAAATGGGCCGCGATGAATTCTTGAAAATTCTCGCGGGCACCGCCGCAAAAGTATCCAACCCTAAATTGGGTGGCACCGATCAAATCTTTGCCTTGCAACGGGGCTTGATTATTTTGCGAGACATGTTGCTGAAAACACCCAAAAACCAAGTTGTTGAAATCGCATCAATCATTCGGCCCATCACCGAAATCTCAATTCGGATTTCAAATCAAATTGCATCCGACAAATCAGTGACCAATGGCTCACTGAAGGAATCCGCCAAGAACGCCGCAATCACGGCGAACTCAATAAATACACTTCTTGGAGTCAAGCCATCGGCACCACCAGCAAAGACGCCGGCGTGAGTGAATTATTTTTTGATCACGCCCCGCAGAATCAAGGCGGCTAGGTGCGCTCCTTGGGCTTCATGCCGCGCGCTCGAATTCTTGCGCCGTTTCTTTTTCTTGGCGCGCTCATTCTCATCAGCGTGCTGCTTGATCGACCACTTCCGCGCGCCGACATTGTGTACGCCAACACGGCTGAAAATTTCACGCTTGATCCGCAGCGCTTGAGCTACCAACACGACGTGCGCACTTCGCGCAGTCTGTTTGAGGGGCTTGTGAATGTAGAGTCCGAGCACGGCGGAATTGAACCCGCGGTTGCCACAAGTTGGGAGTGCTCAAAAGATGGCCGCACGTGGACCTTTCACTTGCGACCTGACGCGCGATGGACCAACGGCGCGCCCGTGACCAGTGCGGATTTTATCTACGCGTGGCGCCGCGCCATTTTGCCGGACTTGGCCGCCAACTACACCGGATTTTTTTTATCCATTCAAGGCGCCAAGAATTTTTTTGATTGGCGCGTGAAGGCCTTGGCCAATTTTTCCAAAGGCCCAGGTGGCGCCGATGCCGCCAACGCGTTGTGGAAAGAAACTGAAACTCGATTCGCAAGCAGCGTTGGATTGTCGGCGCCCGACGATCACACGCTTGTAGTTCAACTTGAACGCCCCGTCGCGTATTGGCTTGATCTATGCGCTTTTCCAGCGCTTTTTCCCGTGTATCCCCCGCTTGTGGAAAATTATATCCGCATTAATCCGCGCACCGCGGCGCTTGAACAGGATCCTGGTTGGACCAAAGGCGGCGTCTTGGTGAGCAACGGTCCGTATCAATTGGTGCAATGGCGCCCCAAGCGCTCCATGCGATTTGAAAAAAATTCCTGCTACTGGAACCGCGCGAATGTTGCAGGTCAATCGGTTGAAAGCATTCCGATCGAGGATCCAAACACCGCCGTGTTGGCGTTTGAAAATGGCGACGTTGATTGGATCACCGACACTCTTGTTGAATACCGAGGCGATATGTTTGAGCAGGTCAAAAAATCCAAGCGAAATAATTTACATGTGCTTGACGCGTTCGGCACGGATTTTTTCTCCTTCAATTGCCGGCCATATCTTGCCGATGGTCGCGTGAATCCGTTCGCAAACGCCGCCGTGCGCCGCGCCTTCGCTTTGTCGGTTGACAAATCCAGCATTGTGAAAAATATCACGCGTCTCAACGAGACCGTGGCCACCACGTTGATTCCGCCCAATTCAATTCCGGAATATCAAACGCCATTGGGATTGCCTTTGGATCCGGCGCGCGCGCGCAAAGAATTGGCGTCCGCAGGCTGGATTGATCGCAACGGAGACGGCCTTGTTGAAAATGAAAATGGCGAACAATTTCCAACAGTTGAAATTATGTATTCCGCCGACAGTCCGCGATACCGCGACATGTCCACAGCCTTGGGCAGTATGTGGCGCGAAACTCTTGGCGTTCAATCCGCGCCCCGCAGCCGTGATTCGCGCAGCTTCAAAGACGCGGTCAATCAAGGTGATTTCATGATCGCGCGTGGTGGTTGGTATGGCGACTATGGTGATCCAACCACATGGCTGGATCTTTGTAAATCAAGCGATGGGAACAACTATAGAAAATATGCCAGCGCGGATTTTGACGCCCTGCTGGACCAAGCCGCGCTGGAACTTGACGCCGCGAAACGCTTTCACATTTTGCAAGACGCCGAACGCATTGTCATGGAGCGCGATGTTCCGATGATTCCAATTTGCCACTATGTCACGGTCTACATGTACGACCCCGTGCGCTTGACGGGTTTGAGCCGCCATCCCCGCCTGGAGCAATATGTCGGCCGCCTTGGCAAGCAGAAATAAACTGAATTAATTTTGTTGAATGCGCGGATCGATCCATGAGTACAACATGTCCACCGACAAATTCAACAGCGCGACGACAAGTCCGTACGTCAAGGTGATGCCCATGACCAACGTAATGTCCTTGCCCAATACGGCGTCCACAAAATGTCGACCAAGACCAGGAACCGCGAACACTTTTTCTACAACAAATGAACCCGTCAGCGCCATCGCGGTCGCGGGACCTAACCAACTCAGTACGGGCAAAAACGCGTTCTTTAAAACATGACGCACCGCCACTTGCCCACGCGACAATCCCTTGGCCCGCGCGGTGCGCGCGTATTCGGCGCTCATTTGCTCGATCATTCCCACACGAACCAAGCGCGCGATCACCGCAGCGAATGGCATGGATAATGCGATCGCTGGCAACACGATATTGGAAACCCTGCCCCAGCCGCCCACTGGAAACCATCCCAACTTCGCCGAGAAAATGAGAAGCAGCAACGCGCCGATCACAAAACTTGGAACGCTCACGCCAACCATGGCGAACATTTGTCCTGTCGAGTCCACAACTCCACCCGGACGCAACCCGCTCAACACGCCGGCGGTCAATCCAATCATCAACGCAAGCAACATGGCCGCGCAACCAAGCGTCACGCTCACCGGAAGCGCGTCGCGTAAAATTTCATTCACAGTCCAATCGGGCTGACGCAAACTTGGACCAAGATCAAATGGCTGCGGCGATTTTCCCAACACCCAACTCACGCCGCTGGCTTTGCCCAAGTATTCAAAATAAAAAGCCACCGGGTCGTCCAAGCGATATTGCTTCTTCATGGCCTCAACAACTTCCGGTGGCGGACGTCGTCCCTCTGGATTATCCAGCGGGTTGCCCGGTATCAACCACGCCAATGCAA
>CANJIC010000051.1 GCA_947474205.1 Planctomycetaceae bacterium
CAAGCATGGGCCAATTTTGCACCGACACATGAAAGCCAAGCGTGGCGACAAGCAACATGAACACGCTCATGGTTACGCATGCGGTGAAGCACGCCAAACTTTTTCCAGCCAGCACGCTGAAGATGGTGCAAGGCGCAAGTAGCAACCGCATGAATGTTCCGCGGCGGCGTTCTTCCGCCATGCCGGCGCCGAACGCGCCAATGCATCCCACAAATCCCCACACAAGTCCTTGTGGAAATGTCACGGCATATGTGCTTGGTGGCTCGGTTGAATCACTCGCCAGCGTGCTGCTTTGAATTTGAATTGGCAGCGCCAAGAATGGATCAGGTGATGTTGCGGGGGATGGAGTTGATACGGAAACATTTTCATTTTCGGTGTTGTTGCTTGCGGACTTTGTACTTGCGCTTGTATTTGCATTCATAGTGTTGGTTGTGGAGTCGCCATTCACCGAGCCAGCAATTGTTTTGGAATTTTCCGCCGCCGCGGCTTCGCGATTCTGCTGCTTGAAAAGTTCCTGCACGGATTCCAGCACATCGCTGACGCGCTCGCGTTGCTCACTTGTCATGTTTGGATTGAGCGCTAGCGCCAACTTGCTTTGTGCCAACATCTTGCTGTTGATTTTTGGATTGGTGAACATGCGGACAATGGCGCGCATGGCGTGCTCATTTAATTTTCCAACAACAAGACCGCTCTCGGCCTGGCGCGCGGGATCGCAATGAACTTCCACAATCGCGCAGCCACCGGCCATGGCTTTCGCCAGGTCGGCGTCGAATGTCTTTGGAATAATCACGCACGCGGCCACGCGGCCAAGACGCACGCTTGCGTCAGCTTCGTCGCGGCTGGGAAGTATTCGCACGCTCAGGGTCGAATCTTTTTCAATCGCGTTGGCAAAGTCAGTGGCGGCTGGACCGGCGCTTTCTATCACCACCGCAATCGGAATGCTGCGGCCACTGCCGCCAAAAATACTTCCAAAGAAAATGGCAATAGCCAGCGGGAAAACAATCACAAAGAACGCGTTGGTGCGGTCGCGCAGCAAAATGCGCAGGTCTTTGGCGGCAATCGTAAGAATGGCGCGCATTAGTCTCGCAGCCTTTTGCCAGTCAGCGACAAGAAAACGGTTTCAAGATCGGCGCGCTCCACGCGCAGGCCGGTGACATCGCCAGCTTCAAGCGCGGAGGTCACTTCGCGCAGTGGATCGTTGGTGGAAATGCGCGTCTCGCCGCCAGGACGCTCAATCATGACAAGCGTTTCTTTGCCGTACTTGGCCAGCAATTCTTCAACGCTGCCGGTCACAAGAACTTTTCCCTCATCCATAATTCCAACGCGGTCGCAAATTTTCTGCGCCTCCTCCATGTAATGCGTGGTGTACAGAATGGCCGCGCCTTCATTGGCGAGCTCGCGCACAAGTTCAAGAATATTGGTGCGACTTTGCGGATCAACGCCCGCGGTTGGTTCGTCAAGCAGCAACAGCGGGGGCTTGTGAAAAAATGCCGCGGCTAAATTCAGGCGCCGTTGCATTCCGCCGGAATATGTTCCCGCGCGATCATTGGCGCGCGCCGTCAAGCCCACTCTTTCAAGCGCATCGCGCGCGGCGGCGCGTGGATTGTCCACGCCTTGCAAGCGCGCGAAGAACAAAACATTTTCCTCGCCGGTCAGTTCCTGATAAATGGCCAGAGTTTGCGGCGCCACGCCCACATTTTTGCGCACCATGTGGTGTGTGGGCGAACCCAACCCCTGATAGGTCACGCTGCCCGCGTCGGGAGTGATCAATCCAATCGCCATGGAAATGGTGGTGCTTTTGCCCGCGCCATTTGGACCAAGTAGTCCAAATATTTCCCCACGATTCACTCGCAGCGAAAGTCCATCGACGGCCCGAAGCGCGCCAAAGTTTTTCACAAGGCCATCAAGAACAAGCATGTGTGCACGATACAGCACGCGCCAAATTTTTACAGCAACAGCCAAGTGGCCAGCGCCAGAAACACGCCCATGCTCACCACATCCGTGGCGGTGGTGAGAAAAATACTTGACGCCGTCGCGGGGTCCGCGCCCAAGCGCTTGAGCGTGGTGGGCACAAGCACTCCGCACATGCCGCTGACCACGCACGACACAACCATGGCAAGCCACGTCACCAACGCGAGTTCGCCAGGACGGTCGTTGTGTTGAATGGTTGCGAATATGTACATGCCAACCGCCGCTGAAATTCCAACCAGCGCGCCGTTGCAAAAACCAACCACCATTTCTTTTATAACCGCGTAGCGCGTTTGCCCGCGCTTGAGTTCATTCAGCGTCATTCCGCGCAAGGTCACAGCAAGCGCCTGGCAACCTGTGTTGCCAGATTGTCCCGCAAGCACCGGCAGAAACGCGGCTAGTAAAACAATTTTGGTGAGCGTGTGTTCAAACATTCCCACCACTGCCGCCGCCAAGAACGCGGTGAGCAAATTCAACTGCAACCAAGGATGGCGAAATAGCAAACTGCGCCACCATGGCGTGGCCAGTCGTTCTTCTTTTTCAACACCCACCATGGCGCCAACCTGCGCCGACAAATCAAACGCTTGTTGCTCCAGCAATCGTTGTCCACGGATCAATCCCACAAAGTGGTTTGATGAGTCGCACACTGGGTAGGCGAAGAATTGGCGCGAGGCCACGGATTGAATGGCATCGGCAATGGACATGTCCGCGCGCAACGCGAACACTTTTGGAATCATGATGGATTCAAGCGTGGCCTTGTCATCGGAAAATAAAAGGTCGCGCATCATGAGCACGCCGGTGAGATGGCGCGCGTTGTCAACCACATAGCAGTAGGTCACGGGCTCGGTCTTCACAAGTTCGCGCAGAAGTTCCACGGTTTCGCCAACCGTTTGCGTCTTTGCAAAGAAACCAATCGGCGGCTCCATGCTGCGGCCAACCGTGTCCTCATCAAACTCGGTGTTGATCTTCCATTGGCGTGCAAGTTCAGGCGAAACAGATCGCTCCAACGCGGCGCGGCGATCCGCGTCCATGGCTTCAAGAATGGGCTGCATTTCGCCCTCTTCCAAAATAGCCACGGCCTCGGCCGCGACGGCGTCGGAAGATTGCTCCAAACTGTCGGCCGCGGTTTCTGGATCAAGTGTTTGCAACTCCGCGGCCAAATCCGCGGCGGCTTGCGTTGGTTGCTCATCATGTTCAATTGTTGGACCCGCAGTTGGATCGCCGTGATGTGACAAGTGGTCATTCGAATGTGAATTCGAATGATCATTCGTGTTGTCATTCATGTCTTGATCCATCTCGTCCTGCATGGCGATTGCAGTCTAGTGTGCAAAACGCAAGGCGCGAGATGATTCATTCAGAAGAGGCGCACAAAAATAAATCGTGGCGATGTCCCGATGCACGGCTAGGTAAGGCATTCCTGAAGCGAGGCAAGCAAGCCTTCAAAGTGCGGCGCCACAATGTCGGCGTTGGCCACCACAGCGGGGCGAACAACGCTTTCCGTCCACGCCACAAAATAGTCACATGCGCCGTCGCGGCGAACTTCAAAGTCGGTAATGCCGTCGCCAATCATGATGCGCGGCGGCGCGCAACCAAGCGATGCGGCCGCGCGCGCCTTAGAGCCAACCGTGGCGCAGCGTGAAGTTGGATCCAGCCGCAAAATCCCATCGGCATCGGCCAACAAACGATTGGCGTTCACGTGGTCGGTGCGCAAGCCAAGCGTGGACACAACTGGATCAATCCACTCATGAAAGCCGCTGGAAATAATCCAAATTTGGTCGCGCATGTTTTTCAACAGCGCGGCGTGCCGCAGCAAAGACGGACTCACTTGTTGCTGAAGTCGCTCTACCAATGGCGCAATCATGTGCGCGCGAATCTGCAGCATGTCCATGCGTTGGCGCAAACTTTCATCAATGGGCATTGCGCCTTCCATGCCAGCGTTGGTGATGGCGTGAATGGTTGCCACGCGCGCGGCGCGGTCTGGCGCGTTTGCTAGCGCGATCTGCGCCAACTCATCAATCGCTTCGCCACTGACAATGGTGCTGTCAAAGTCAAAGAACAACGACGCGGATTTGAGATATGCGGGAACGTTGTTCATGCTGGGTGTTTGATGTCGGTGAACATGAACCACGCCGCCGCCACCATGCACAATGACGCGTACACGAAATTGATCGACAGGCGTTCCTTCATATACACCACCGCGAACGCCGCGAACACGCTCATGCTGAGAATTTCTTGCAGCACTTTCAGTTGTTGCAATGACAAGCCGGCCTGTTGAAAGCCAATTCGATTGGCAGGAACTTGCAGGCAATATTCAAAGAGCGCCACCACCCAGCTGAGAATAATGACAAACCAAAGCGGCTTGTCCTTGAAGTCGCGCAAGTGGCCGTACCACGCGTAGGTCATGAACAGGTTTGAGCCAATCAACAGCAGTGTTGTCCAGAGGATTATCATGGCGCGAGCATAGAACGGAAGGCAAAGTTTGGGCGTGATGCTGGCATCTGTTGACGGCAAAAAAACGCCTTGATTTTATTCAAGGCGATGCGAGATTCAGGATTCAATTTGATCGAGTCAGATCAACACATGCAATTAAGGCTTCACAATTGGATACGGACTCAGTGGACTTGGTTCGTCAATCAACCACCATCGATTCCAATCGTCCACCACGCCGCGCAAATTCTGTTGTTCATTTGCGTTGTTGCGCAAGTACAATTCTGGATTGGTGTTGACGGTGCTGTACATCTCAGGCGACATTGACTTCGCTAAAATTTCTGGGCTTGTGAGCATTTCATTATTGCACAAGGTGTTCATCTCGCGGCTACGTTCAGCGATTGATGACTCTGTCAATTCGGGCTTGCCGCCCGCGGGCGTGGCGCGCGATTGGGCAATTTCATTTTTCAAATCAAAGAGCAACTCCACGGTGGTCGAGTTGAGATATTTCAAGTGGCTATCACCAGGAGATAGCGCCAACCAATCCGCTGGAAGCAGTTTTTTGTCCGCGTCCAATGGATAAGAAGTACTTTGTTGGGGCGATGGGCAACCCAAAAGTATGGAGCAAGTTAGAAGTCCGCAAAGAAGGGTCAAATTCTGGCGCAAGGGTCTATCTCCTAAAAGGGTGATGTGGCAATATATCACGGATCACGGAGGACTTCGCAGGGCATTACACTCTGTGGACAAATTTTTCTGGAGAGCAACACATGTCTAAAAACACCGACAAAAACCTTGAAAAAATCGCTACCCGCACCGAGACTGACGCCATGGGCGCCATTGAAGTTCCCGCCCACCATTATTGGGGCGCCCAGACCGAGCGCTCCATTCACCACTTTCCATTTGGCGATGTCATGCCGCTTCCAATTGTGCATGCGTTTGGTTTGCTCAAGGCCGCGTGCGCGCAGGCCAACAATGAAATTGGCGGGCTCTCGGATGAATTGTGCGCGCTGATTGTTGGCGCGGCGCAGGAGGTTTCTTCCGGCAAACTTGACGGCGAGTTTCCATTGAAGGTGTGGCAGACCGGTTCGGGCACGCAGTCCAACATGAATGTGAACGAGGTGATTTCCAACCGCGCCATTGAATTGACTGGCGGCGCGCGCGGCAGCAAGAAGCCGGTGCATCCGAATGATCACGTGAATTTGTCGCAGTCCAGCAATGACACTTTTCCAACCGCCATGCACATTGCGGCGGCCATGGAAATTGAGCGCGCGGTGTTGCCGGCTGTTGTGAAGTTGCGCGACGCGCTGCATGCCAAGGCCGTGGAATTTTCCGGCGTTGTGAAAGTGGGGCGCACGCATTTGCAAGACGCGGTGCCGCTGACATTGGGCCAGGAATTTTCCGGCTATGTGGCGCAACTTGATTACGCCATTGGTTGCTTGAAGGAAAGTTTGCCGGGCGTGCGCGACTTGGCCATTGGCGGTACCGCTGTGGGCACGGGCTTGAACGCGCCCAAAGGTTTTGGCGAGTTGGTGGCCAAGAAACTTGCGGCGCACACAAAGATTCCATTCACCAGCGCCAAGAATAAATTCGCCGCGCTTGCTGGGCATGAGGCCATGACGCAGGCGCACGGCGCGCTTGCAGTGCTGGCTACTTCGCTTATGAAGATTGCAAATGATGTGCGCTGGTTGGCAAGCGGTCCGCGCTGCGGCATTGGCGAACTTTCTATTCCAGAGAACGAGCCCGGCAGCAGCATTATGCCGGGTAAGGTGAATCCAACTCAAAGTGAAAGCATGACCATGGTGTGCGTGCAAGTGTTTGGCAACAATGCCGCGGTGCAATTTGCGGCCAGTCAAGGCAATTTTGAATTGAACGTGTTCAAGCCAGTCATTGCGCTGAACGTGTTGCACTCATGCGAGTTGATCACGGGCACGTGCCACGCCTTCCGCGAATTCTGCGTTGAAGGAATTGTGGTGAACGCTGATCGCGTGGCGCAATTGCTGCGGGAAAGTCTGATGTTGGTCACGGCGCTCACGCCGCACATTGGTTACGACAAATCAAGTTCAATCGCAAAGCATGCGCACCACAAGCGGTTGACATTGAAGCAGGCCGCAATGGAGCTTGGACATATTGATGAGGCGACTTTTGACAAGGTCATGAAGCCCGAGAGCATGACTGGGCCCATTTGACTTGGAGCGGCGCGACCCATGCGCGCGTTTGTGTGTGGCGTGATTTTGTCGGTGTGTGAAAGTTGTAGGCGTGAATGAACGACCATGAAGTCGCTCACCAAATTGCGCAATTGGCTAGTCTTTCGTATATGAACTTGAACGCGCAAGAAATTTCGCAATCTATTTCGCTAGCGGGTAAACACGCTCTTGTTGGTGGCGCAACACAAGGCATTGGCCGCGCGTGCTCGCATGCGTTGGCGGAAGCCGGCGCGTCGGTGACGGTTGTTGGGCGTGATGGCGCGGTGCTTGAGCAAGTGCTGGCGCAATTGCCGCGGCCAAGTGGCGCCGCGCAGGTTCATCGCGCGTTGTTGGCGGATTACTCAAATTGGAAAACGGTTTCCAAAGCCGTGACTGACCATGTTGCGGCGCACGGCGCGGTGCACATTGTGGTGCACAACACCGGCGGTCCCGCGGCTGGCCCAATTGTGAACGCTGCACCAGAAGATTTTGCGCGCGCATTTGAAATGCATGTGTTGACAGGTCAAGCGATTGTTCAAGCGTGCGTGCCTGGAATGCAAGCGGCAAAGTTTGGTCGCGTGATCAACATCACTAGCACATCGGTGGTCACGCCTATTCGCGGGCTTGGCGTGTCCAACACCATTCGCGCGGCCGTTGCCAATTGGTCGCGCACCATTGCTGGCGAACTTGGCGCGTTTGGAATTACCGCCAACACCGTGTTGCCGGGCTTCACGCGCACGGCGCGGCTGGACAGTTTGTTTAAAGGTCGCGCCACAAAAAATTCCTCCACGGTTGACGCCGTTGAGCGCGAAGCGCTTGCAACTATTCCAGCCGGTAGGTTTGGCGAGGCCAGTGAAATTGCGGCGGTGGTTTTATTTCTTGCATCACCCGCGGCCAGTTATGTGAATGGAATTAATTTGCCCGTTGATGGCGGCCGTCTTGCCATGCAAAGTTGAGAGCGCATGAACCAGAAAATTATTGATATTTCGCCTTGTATTTCAAGCAAATTGGCGGTGTGGCCTGGCGATGTGTCCGTGACGCGCGAGGTTGCGTTTGACATGAAGCGCGGCGATGTGGTCACGCTGAGCGCGATGCGCGCCACGGTGCATTTGGGTTCGCACGCTGATGCTCCCAGTCACTACGGTGTCGATGGACGCACCATGGAGCAGCAGCCGCTTGAGTTGTATTGGGGCAAGTGCGAGGTGATCAAAGTGAATCCGCGCGCAACCACAGGCTCAACGTTGAATCTGCCTGGCGCTGAAAATCGTTTTGGTCGCGGTGATCTTGCGGTTAGTGACGCGTGGGTTCCAACATTGCCGCGCGTGTTGTTTGCGACTGACACTTATCCCGACAACAACAAATGGAACGCGGATTTTGTGGCCTTGCAACCCGACTTTGTGGATTGGCTGGCGGATCATGGAGTGAAACTTGTTGGCGTGGACACGCCAAGCGTGGATTGCGCGGAGTCCAAAGAGTTGCCTGCGCACAAAAGATTTTTAGCGCGCGACATGGCCATTCTTGAGGGGCTTGTGTTGCGTAATGTGCAACCGGGTCGCTATGAATTGTGCGCGCTACCGCTGGCGCTTGAAGGCTTTGATGGAAGTCCGGTGCGCGCGGCGCTGCGAGCGATTGATTGAACCTAAAGAAATTCGGTGTGGGTGAGCGCGGCGCTGCAAGCGATTGAGTAGTTTCGAAAGCGCGCCATTGCTCGTTGCGTCATTTGAATAATGCGGTGAACTTGTCAGCGTAATGCGCACGTTGTGATTTGACTGATGCGGTGAATTTGTTAGCAAAGTCGCGTATTGTGATTTAACTGATGCGGTGAACTTGTCAGCCTAATGCGGGCGCCTCAATCAAATTCCGTTGTGGCGCTTTGATCAGTTTTGCGGCGCGTTCGTATTATTTCGCAGATCCGGTCCAGCACACAACTTTTGTTTCAACAGCGATGGGCGTGGGCAGTGACACAATTTCCAGCGTGGTGCGAGTTGGATTTGGATTTCCATCGCCTGCGAAAAATTCGGCGTAGATGCGGTTGTACGTGGGGAAATCGCGCGTCATGTTGGTGAGAAAAACCGTCACGTCAAGCACGCTGCTCCAGGGAAGACCGGCGTCCTCCACAACCATGCGCGTGTTCTGAAAGCACGCGCGGCATTGGGTTTCAAAATCAAATGGTTCAACGCCTGGAATAATTGTGCTACCGCGTTGACGCGGACCCACTCCGCTGAGGTAGACAAAATCACCGGCGCGTTTGGCGTGTGGATAGGGTCCCACCGGTTCTGGCGCACGAGTTGAGTGAATGTCTTGATTTGTATTGTGACTCATGTGCGCGGTCCTTTGAATTAGCGTGAATGATTATTTAATTCGCACCACAGTAACGGGTTCGGCGAAAAATCGCAGCGCTTCGTTGCCGCCTTCGCGACCCAAACCACTGGCGCGCATTCCGCCAATCGGAACGCGAAGGTCGCGCACCATCCAAGAATTAATCCACACCGTGCCGCAATCTAGTTGCGAGGCCACGCGCTCGGCGCGCGCCGAGTCCGTGGTCCACACGCTTGCGGAAAGTCCAAAGTGCGTGCCGTTCGCAATCTGAATCGCGTCGGCTTCGTCATTAAATGGAATTAGCGTGGCCACGGGGCCAAAGATTTCCTCTTGATTGGTGCGGCATGTAGGCGCAAGATTTTCTATAAGCGTTGGAGCAAAGAACGCGCCGGCGCGAACGCGCTCTGGAAGTTGCGACGCGCTGACGCGTGCGCCGCCGCACAAAATTCGGCCGCCTTCGCTCACGGCAAGTTCAACGGCGCCGGCGACTTTGTTCAAATGCTGCTGCGACACAAGCGATCCAATGTCGGTGGTGGCATCAAGTGGATCACCCACGCGCAAGGCTTGCGCGCGCTTCACGAGCGCGGGAACAAATGTATTCCACGCCGCGCGCTGAATCAGAATGCGCGAACTGCAATGGCACACTTGCCCTTGATTTGTGAATGTGGATTTGATCACGCCGTCAAGCGTGGCGTTGAGTTGATCGGAAGTTGCCGCGTCCGCGAAAATAATCGCGGGATTCTTTCCACCAAGTTCAAGCGCCACCCGTTTAAATGTTGGCGCGGCGGCCAGCGCAATAGATTGACCCGTGGCGGTGCCACCAGTGAAAGTGATGCAAGCAATTTGTGCGTGCGACACAAGCGCGGCGCCCGCCGTACGCCCTCGGCCGTGAAGAATGTTCAATACGCCAGCTGGAAAACCAGCTTCAGCCACGCGTTCGGCAAGCATGTGCGCGGTGAGTGGCGTGACTTCGCTTGGCTTGGCTACAACGGTGCAACCCGCGGCAAGTGCTGGCGCAATTTTCCAAGTGAACAAATACAGCGGCAAATTCCAGGGGGAAATGCAGGCGGCCACTCCAAGCGCGCGGCGATGAATTTTGGAAACGCTGGTTTCATTTTCAAATTTTTCCGTGTCGCTGTGCGCAATCGCATCCGCGAAGAAGCGCACGTTTGAAATGGCGCGCGCAATGTCCACGCTGCGGGCAAGCGACAGTGGCTTGCCTGTGTTTGCGCTTTCCACGCGCGCAAAATCCTCGGCGTCGCGCTGAATCAGGTCCGCAAGTTTGTGCATCGGCGCGGCGCGTTGCGCGGGGGCAAGCGCGCTCCACATCGGAAATGCTTTCGCCGCGGCGGCGACCGCTCGGTCAATGTCGGCGGGGGCGCTGTCGGGAATTGCTCCCATCACTTCGCCGGTTGCTGGATTGATCACGTCAATCATGGCGCCACTTTGGGGCGCGCAAAAAGTTCCATCAATAAAGTTGCGCGCGGATATCAATGCTTGCTCCATGAATGTGTGACTATTAATTTTTTTTGCACACAACAAGCCATAGTCATGAACGCGCTCTCCGACCGATCCACTTAAACGTAATCCAAATAAAAGTAATAACCAACGCGACACTGATGAAGTCTTTCTTGTACTGCGGCGCAATGACAGCCTGCACTCCAACGGATAAGCAACACAGAATGATCACCGTGGCGCGCGCCAGCACGGCATTTTGCTTGTGCGATTTTTCCAGCGCGTCAGCGTAAGGAATGTTGCTGAAGCTCACCATGTCGTAGCGGGGGATAAAAAACTTCGGCGACATGGCGTGCATGAAATGATCCAATTTCTTTTTCCATTTGAACATGCGCGACGCGGTCTTGTCGCGCATCTCCACAAAGTTGGTCAGCGCCATTTCCGCAATCGCGTCGGCGTTGCGCTTGCGGTCCAACTCATACGCGGAAATCGCCGCGGCAATATTGTCGCCGTGTGCTGCAAGCGCGTCGGTCAATGATTCGCAATCTTCAAAGCTGGCGTTGGCGCCTTGGCCAAAGAATGGAACAATGGCGTGCGCCGCGTCGCCAAGTAACACCACGCGCC
>CANJIC010000052.1 GCA_947474205.1 Planctomycetaceae bacterium
CGTGGAGCCGAACCAATTCCCGTCAAGTCGAAACGACCCAGGCTACGGTTGTCCGCGGCAAACTCGCGCTCGCCTTGCATCACGTGAATGGTGACGCTGGTTTGATTATCAGCGGCCGTGGAGAACGTTTCCTTCTTGCTGGTTGGAATAGTGGTGTTGCTCTGGATCAACTTGGTCATGACTCCACCAAGCGTTTCCACGCCCAGCGAAAGCGGAGTGACATCAAGCAACAGAACATCCTTCACATCGCCTTGCAACACGGCGCCTTGAATTGCGGCGCCAATGGCAACCACTTCATCAGGGTTGATGCTGCGGTCAAGTTCTTGCGTTTGGAAAATATCCTTGGCAATGTCTTGCACCTTTGGAATGCGAATGGATCCACCAACCATGACCACTTCTTGGATTTCCTTGGGCGACAACTTGGCGTCACGCAACGCTTGCTCGCATGGACCACGCAAACGATCGAATAAATCTTTGCACATGTCCTCAAAGCGCGAGCGCGTTACGGTGACTTGCAAATGGCGCGGGCCACTTTGATCCGCCGTAATAAATGGCAAATTCACCACGGTTTCAAGTTGATTGGACAACTCAATCTTGGCTTTTTCAGCGGCTTCCTTAAGGCGTTGCAAAGCCATCGCGTCCTTGCGGACATCAATGCCTTCCTTCTTGCGGAATTCCTCCGCAATGAAATCGATCAAGCGTTGATCAAAGTCGTCGCCACCAAGATGGCCATCGCCGTTGGTGCCCATGACTTCAAACACGCCGTCGCCAATGTCCAAAATGCTGACGTCAAATGTTCCGCCGCCCAAATCAAACACGGCAATGCGGCCGTTCTTTTTCTTTTCTAAACCATAGGCCAGCGCCGCGGCGGTTGGCTCATTGATGATTCGCTCCACTTGCAAGCCAGCGATTTCGCCAGCGTCCTTGGTGGCTTGACGTTGGCTGTCGTTGAAATACGCTGGCACAGTGATGACCGCGCGATCCACTTTCTCGCCCAGATAATCCTCGGCCACTTTCTTCAGCTCTTGCAAGATCATGGCGCTAATTTCTGGCGGCGTATATTCCTTGCCGCGAATTTCCACCTTGACCAAATCTTGCGAGCCACCGGTGACCGCGTACGGCACCATCTTCTCTTCGCCTTCAACTTCGCTATGACGGCGACCCATGAATCGCTTGATACTGAATACAGTGTTCTTTGGATTGGTCACCTGCTGATGGCGCGCAGGCTGGCCAACCAGTCGCTCGCCCTTCTCGGTAAATCCAACCACGCTTGGCGTCGTGCGGCTGCCCGAAGAGTTGATCAACACTTTCGGTTGACCGCCCTCCATGACAGAGACGCATGAATTTGTTGTTCCTAAATCGATTCCAATAATTTTTCCAGCCATTGTTGTGTTCCTTTTCTGTCCACGAAATTGGGTGGACAATTGCATAGTGCAAGAGCGATGCCAAACATATTAGAATCTGATTCTCTTTGTGAGAAAGCCCATTCATTTGCGGTTTGCAAGCCGATAGTAGAAGCATGTTGCCCAAATTCCCATTTTTAAGATGCCGCCGCCCAAAGCATTCTGCCAAAGCGGCACCCGTGGAAATTTTGGCATGACCGAAGCGGCCGCGCACACCGTCGAAGTCACGATGCCGCCCAAAACCAGGCGCACGCTATGGGATTGGGCGGCCATGGCCATGGACATCGCATGGTTCAGCCTGTTTTTTATCTGGTTTATCGGGCGAGTTGTCGGAGATAGAAACAGTCTCGTGCAGTGGATTTCCTGGATTCCAACTTTGGGTGTTGTCGCATTCGGGTGTGTCTGGTTGGCGTGTCGCGCTGGAGATCGTCGTCGACATCGTGTGCGCAGGTGGGGCGGCTTGGCGTGCGCGGCGTTGGCAGTGGGCGCCGCGGTGCGGTCAGATTTTCGACCGTGGTCAGATCATGTCGCGCCATCACCGCAAGACATTCGCATTGTGCAGTGGAACACGGATCATCCAAGCGGCAACGATCCGCGCAGCATGACGGCGCTTGCAACTATTTCCGCGGAGCATGCCGTGGATTTATTTTTAATCAGCAATCGCGGATCAATCACAACGCAAGAGTGCGTTCACCAATGGGCTGGCGAAAAATTTTCCAGCGCAGGCGCCGGACCATTCGCGTGCGTGACAACATTTCCAATTGAAGAAGCCAGAGTGATTGCGGCGACTGGCAAAGGCAACGACATGGTGTGGGTAGCCAAGTTTGTTGTGCGGCCGCCTTCGTGGAATGGTCGAGCGCTTCGCATTGCCATGGTTGATCTTCCAAGCAAGCCAACGTTGTCGCGCATGCAAGTGGCGCAAGAACTTTTGACGGACATTCGCCGTGGTGATCTTGGTGAAGTGGATATTGTCGTTGGTGATTTCAACGCGCTGCCAGGAAGCATGATTCTTTCGCGCGTCTTTCCAATGTTTCACGACTCATGGACTGAGGCTGGTTCCGGTTTACGCGCATCATGGCCGCGTCTCTTTCCACTGTTGTCGATTGATCACGTGTTGCTTGCGCCAGATATGCGCGCTCTTTCAAGCACCACGGCGGACCCCGGAGTTTCCAAACATCGAATGAGTGTGGTGGTTCTACGACCACGCTAAAACAGCTGTTTTAGCGGGTTACTTCGGTTTGAATAGAAGTCCAAAGAAACGAGAAAATGGATTCCTGTTCATTGCTAGAAATAATTCCAGAGGGCAACGTTCCATTTATTTTTCCGTTTGTGCGTTTCAGGCTGAACCATTTAATTTCGCCACTGGCGCACAGCGTGTTGCCTCCAATGGTGTGGTTGAAATCTTCCATGGTTCGCATGCCATCGCTAAGCAACACTGTATTTTGTTGATTGGAGCTGGCGAAGGAAATCCTTTTCTTTGTCTGCGGATCGACTCCACCCGCATATTGATAATTGCTGTAGATGTGGCTCTTTGTAACTGGGGCAAGGTCATAGCGATTGCTTGCAAACGGAGAAGCTGCCTCGTTCGAGACTTCATTTGGATTTAAAACTGATTGATACTTTTGATATTGGTGAGCGCCATGATGTGAAGGGCAATACAAGCACTTGCAATTATCAAGATAATGAGACATGTTCTTGCTGCGCCACAGCAGACCCAATCCATCCCATTGTAGATTTGGTCCTTCATCGGGATTCATAGCTGTCAATGACATCGTTTCCTGAAAAAGTTTGGCCTCGTGGTTGGCGGAATATGGAAGCGGAGAATGAGTATTGTCATTGGCGTATTCACCAAGCGCGTAATAAATGGAACGCATGTTGTTGGAGCACATTAATTTTTCAGCCGCGCCACGCACTCCACGTAGTGATGGAAGCATGACGCTAAATAAAATGGCGATGATTGAAAGTGTGACCAGAAGTTCGACAAGACTAAAACCAGCCGACTTTTGAAGTGGTTTACACGTGGGGATCAAAGATAGCTCGTCGGTTTTTTTCATCCGATAACAACCTTGTCCGTGAGTTTCAACTCACGCCCAATCCAACCTTCTTAGCACAATCATGACACGGATTTTAGAAAAGTACAAATAAATTTCAAATTCTTCGTGACTTTTCCAAAAGTCGAAGTAGGTTCTTTGCATGGTGGTTCCTAATAATGGGAACCGCTTACAACCAGGAGGAGTGGAAATGACCTTTCAATCAGGCGAAGAAGAGTGGGTTTTTATGTCGAAAGTTGCTTCAGGTGATGAAGCCGCAATCGCTGAGTTATACGATGCATTTGGAGCTTTAGTGTTCAAGTCCGCGCGTCAAGTGTTGACGCGCCGAGCCGAAGCCGAAGATGCCGTTCAGGAGATTTTTATCCAGTTATGGAAGACGGCCGACCGGTTCGACTTCCGTAGAGCGCGTTTGGTGACTTGGGTGATGTTGCTTACCCGTCGCCATTTAATTGACAAATTGCGTCGCAAGGGTTCGCGTCCAGAAACGCTGGGTTTTGAAGCGGATAACAGCAGTTTTAAGCAACTCAATGAGCGTTCCAAGCAGGCTGAGCAACCCATGGTTGCTAACGAAGGAAACCAAGCGATTCGAGCAAAGATTGCTGATTTGCCAGAGTTGCAACGTGAAGTGATTGAACGCGCGTATTTGAAGGGTTTCACGCTTCGAGAAGTCAGTGAGCAAATGAATGTTCCACTGGGAACAATTAAAAGCGCGCTGAGCCGCGGTTTAGGCCGGCTGCGTGAGCGAATGGGCGGTTCCGCGGAGGAATTGGCCTAATTCACCGCATCTATTGATAGGGTTGTTCGACTTTGGTTGTAAGAACAAATTAATGATAGTTCACCCGCGAAGGATTTCCTTCGCGGGTATTTTTTTAGGACGTTGGTTTTTAGGTCTTACGGGTTCATTGTGTCAGCTTTTGCTCGTTGTTTCGTAAAAATAAAATGGTGGCAAAGTTATTTTTTTAAAAAGTTGAATTGCTTGAAGCCTTCAAGAGATCTGCTGCGGATAAGTGTTCGACAATGAGGGAGTGGCAAGGGTCTATCAACGGCCCTTGGTTACGGGTTTGCTCCTAGTTCGTGGTCTAAGTTGGACTGCAGGGGTAAACCTTCAAAAGGGTGTTTGGTGCATCAAGGTTGATGTGGCAAACAAACATGGCTAAAGGGCGCTTGCTCTTTGGCCGATGGAGATTGAACTCATGACTACTCCTGAACCAATGCGACGAGATGAATTGCTAGAGATGGCTTCTTTGGACGCCCTGGGAATGCTCGAGGCCGATGAAGCTGCCTACTTTAGTCGCAGTTTTTTAGAGGCTCCACGCATGGTGCAAGACGAAATCCGTGCCTTGCAAGCCAGTATCGCCTCCGATCTTCAATTGGTTTCTGATGAGGAACCGCCTGCGTTCTTGCGCAACAAGGTCATTGGCGCTGTTCTGGAGGAAATTGACGAGACGAGCAAGGGGCTTGCTCCAATCGCCAGCATTGGCTCCATGCGCAACATGCGCACCGCCAATGTGGGTGCCGAAGATAACTTTCAATCAACGCATCAATTTACTGATGTGCAGGAACACCTTCAAGTTGAGCGCCGCGCTATTCGTGTGCGTTCAATGAATCGATCACTTATGGCGTGGCGCGCCGCGACCGTTGGTTTGGCGGCGTCTCTTCTGGCGACATTCATTTGGGTAAGCGTCATTGCGAATGAAGCTTTGAAGGTGACGCAACTTGCTCAAAGCACGCAGACCCAAAAAGAACTCGAACAACATCTTGGAAGCACATGGACCCAGTTTATTTCCGCTCCGTGTAAAATTCGGATTTTGAAGCCGCAAAATGCAGGCGAAAATATTTCTGGAACTCTTTGGGTGAATCCAAAATCTGGAGAATCATTCTTGGTTGCCCACGAGTTGCAATCCAACAGCGATTACACAGTGCGTTTGAAGGCAAGCAATGGAACTGTCATTACATTGGGTAAGGTGACTGGCAGTGGAAAAGTGACTGGAGCCAAATTTGCAATGGCCGATGTCACCAAGCTGCAATTCGAGGCGATCGAATTGATAGACAACGCCGGCAGAGTTGTTCTGGTGACTATTTAAGATATGAATAGCGGGGATTTCCCCGCATACACCTTTGATTTCATGCCGAGCATTCAATGAATTTGAATGCTCGGTTTTCTTTTTGCCATGCGTTACCTTGTAGGCATGGTGATCTGGTTCAACGGTTCGTTTCTTGGCTCCGACAATGCAAAGCTTTCGCCGCTTGACGCGGGTTTGCAACATGGAGTGGGTCTGTTTGAAACTTTGCAAGCGCGCAATGGGAGGGTTTTTCGCCTGCAAGATCATTTGCAGCGCTTGCGTCGCAGCGCCACCGAACTTGAGTTGATGAGTTCACTGCATCTTGAACCGCTGACGCAAGCGGTGGGCGAAGTGGTGAGCAAGTGGGGCGACAGCGACGCGCGAATTCGCATCACGTTGACAGGGGGCGTGGTGAACATGTTGCGCGCCGCGCGTGAAACGGCGCCAGATGAAAAGCAAGATGCGACCGTGGGTGCCGAAGCGGCAGCACCCGTTCGCACCGATCCAACCTTGTTGATTGTGGCCAGCGCGGCCACGCCATTTCCCGCGGAGTTGTTTCAACGCGGCGTGGGCGTGATGGTGTCGGATCAGCGGGTGTCCAATTCCGATCGATTCGCGGCGCACAAAACTTTGGCGTATTGGCCGCGTCTGTTTGCGTTGCGGCAAGCCGCGCGTGCTGGCGCCAGCGAGTCGATATGGTTTGACACGCGCGGACATTTGGCGTGCGGCTGCACCAGCAATGTTTTTCTTGTGAAGGCGGGAGAACTTTTAACGCCGCCGTCGGGTGATGAGGACACGGCAAGCCCGGTCTTGCCAGGAATTTCCCGCAAGACCGTGATGGAGATTGCGCAAACCCAAGGCGTGAAGGTTCAGCGCAAGGCCATTTCAATAGACGATGTGTTGGCCGCGGACGAATGTTTTTTAACCAACGCGGCGTGGGGCGTGTTGCCGGTGGTGCGGGTTGAAAAAGCCATCATTGGCGCGGGAAAACCTGGCGATTTGACGGGAAGTTTACGCCACAGTTGGTTGCAGTTGGTGGCGCAGCAGTGTCCAGCGCCAACGGGTTGAGCGCGCGATTGTGGACAACCTGACGAATTTTGGAGCCGCGGTGGAAGGTGATTACTATTGCTTTGTTCGCTGATCAATACTTGAAGAGGAGCTTCAGTGCCCGACGATATTCACGCCACGGAAAGGCCACAGTTTGTTCACCTTCACTTGCATAGCGAATACAGCTTGCTTGATGGTGGCAATCGCATTGAGCGCTTGGTTGAGCGCGTGAAAGAATTGGGAATGGACGCCGTGGCGTTGACCGATCACGGCAACTTGCATGGCGCGGTTGAATTTTACAACGCGGCGCGCGAGGTTGGCGTCAAACCAATTTTAGGAATAGAGGCCTATGTCGCGCTAGGCGATCGCGGCGACCGCACGCACACCGGCGTGAAGGATGGTGGATTTCATCTTGTGTTGCTGGCGGAAAATTTGACGGGCTGGCGCAACTTGATGAAGTTAAGTTCCGACGCGTACCTGAATGGTTTTTATTACAAGCCGCGCATGGACAAGAGCACGTTGGAAAAATGGGGTGAGGGCATTATCGCCATCAATGGCCACCTTGGTTCAAGCATCGCGTTTCACTTGAGCTTGTTCGCGCAAAATCAAGATGACAAACATTGGCAGGACGCGCGCGCGGAGGCGTTGTGGCACGCCAAGAATTTTGGAAAGAATGAGCGTGGAGAGCCGCGTTTTTACATTGAATTGCAGCGGCATAACCAGGATCAATGGCGCATTGATCCGCTGCTGCAAAAGCTGGCCAAGGAGTTGAAATTGCCCGTGGTGTGCGACAATGACGCGCATTTTTTGCGCCAAGAAGATCATGACACGCATGACACGCTGTGCTGCATAAGCATGGCCAAGAACAAGGACACGCCGGATCGCATGAAGTATCCGGAGCAGTTGTATGTGAAGAGCCCGGAGGAAATGACGACGCTGTTTGCGGATGTTCCAGAGTCGCTGCAGAACGCGCTCGCTATTGCGGCGCGTTGCAATGTTGAGTTGCCACATGGCGAAAGTCACGCGCCGATTGTGCGCGTGAAAAAAACCAAGCAGAAAAAAATTGCGGCGGACCTTGATGCCACGGAGGTGTTCAAGGAATTTTGCCGCGCCTATGAATTGCAACCCTTTGACGCCACCAACGCCACGGACAAGGACCGAGCCGCGGCTAAGAAGGAGTGCGACCAAGCGCTGTATGAATTGGCGGAGGCTGGCTTGGTGTGGCGCTACGGCGCGGATGGAATCACCGCCACCATTCGCGCGCGCTTTGAACGTGAGTTGAACATTCTGGCGGACAAAAATATCTCCGCGTATTTTTTAATTGTGTGGGACTTTGTGAATTGGGCCAGGCAGAATGGAATTCCAGCCATTGCCAGAGGCAGCGGCGTGGGAACCATGGTGGGATTTGTGCTGGGTCTTTCCAACGCGTGTCCTGAGCAATTTGGGCTGCTTTTTGAGCGTTTCACCGATCCGGATCGCAATGAATATCCCGACATTGACGTGGACATGTGCCAAGATGGCCGCGCCAAAGTGTTGGACTATGTGCGCCAGAAATATGGGCATGTGGCGCAGATCATTACCTTTGGAAGATTGAAGGCCAAGGCCGCGGTGAAGGATGTGGCGCGCGTGATGGGCTTGACGCCCACCGATGGACAGCGTCTTTCCAATTTGGTGCCACAAGAATTGAACATCACGCTTGCGGAGGCGATTGATCGCGAACCTGAATTGCAAAATGCGATGCGCGCGGATCCGTTGATCGCCAAAGTGATGCAACATGCGCTGGCGCTTGAAGGTCACGCGCGCAACGCCAGCATTCACGCCGCGGGCGTGGTCATTGCAACGCGACCCTTGGATGAGATTGTTCCGTTGTGCCGCGCCACCAGCGCTGGTGAGGAAATTGTCACGCAGTGGGACGGGCCAACGTGCGAACAAGCGGGCTTGTTGAAAATGGATTTTCTTGGTCTGCGCACACTGACCACCATTGAGCGTTGTCGCACCATGATTCGCGCTGGCCTGGATGAAGCCGCCATATGGAGTGCGGTTGGCCGCGTGGCTGGAGATGGCGGCGCGCATCCAATTGATCTTGATCGCATTGCCACCAATGACCAGCGCGTGTTGAACCTGTTTCGACGCGGCGACACCATGGGTATTTTCCAGTTTGAATCCGGCGGAATGCGCAAGTTGTTGGTGGACATGCAGCCCGACCGTTTAGAGGATTTAATCGCGGCAAATGCCTTGTTTCGGCCCGGTCCAATGGACCTGATTCCGGATTTCAATTCGCGCAAAAATAAGCGACAGTCCGTGCCCAAGTTGCACGACGTGGTGGATCGATTGACCGCAGAAACCTACGGCATCATGGTGTATCAAGAGCAGGTCATGCAGGTGCTGCATCAGCTTGGCGGAATTCCGCTGCGCGCCGCGTACACCATTATCAAAGCCATTAGCAAAAAGAAAACCGATGTGATTGAATCCGCGCGCGCGGACTTTGTCGCGGGTTCCGTCACGCGCGGAGTGGATGCGCAAGACGCCGCCAATTTGTTCGATTTAATTTTGCGTTTCGCTGGTTATGGTTTCAACAAGAGCCACTCAACGGGCTACGCGATAGTCGCGTATCAAACCGCGTATTTAAAAACTTTCTACCCCGCGTTCTACATGGCGGCGGTGCTGAGCTTGGAAAGTCAGGCCCGCAAGTTGGAGGAGTGGGCTTTGTATTTGGAAGATTGCAAGAAATGTATTTGGATCGATTCAACCAAAGCCAAGCCGCATGTTGGCGTGGAAGTTCGACCGCCAGATATTAATTTGAGCGAAAGTGATTTTGCTGTTGTGTTTGCGGATGGTGAACCGGTGGACGCGTTGCATGGTCATGTGCGCTTTGGCTTGCAGGCCATTGCAGGCGCGGGCGAGGCCGCGGTGCGCGCCGCGGTTGAAGAACGCAAGAAAAACGGGGCATTTAAGGACTTTTTTGACTTCTGCGAGCGCGCCGACACGCGCGCAATTTCCAAGGCGACATTGGAGGCCATGGTGAAAGGCGGCGCGTTTGATTCACTGCACGGCGTGCCGGCGCGCGCGGCGTTGGTGGCGTCCATTCCAGACGCCATTCGCTCTGGACAAGAGCGCGCCAAAGACAAACGCAGTGGGCAACTGAGCATGTTCGGCGCGTTTGATCAGGCAACGCCAGACGCCAAGAAAGAAGGCGCGTCGCCATTGTTGCAAAATGTCGCGCCGTGGGACCGCGCCACCATGTTGGCCATGGAGAAAGAGGCGATTGGATTTCATGTAAGCGGACATCCGCTGGATGATTTCAAGAATGTGATTGACACATTTTGCACGGCGGATAGTCGCGCAGTTGCGGAAATGTCGGGCGACACGCCGTTGGTGTTGGCGGGCGTTGTCAGTCGCTTGCGCGCAACCGTGAGTCAGAAGGGGCGCGACCCTGGTCGGCGCATGGCCATGTTGACGTTGTCCGATCGTCATGGCCAAGTTGACGGCGTGATTTTTCCAGAGTCATTCGCCAAATGTGGCGAACTTTTGCAGGCGGATCGCAATGTTGTGGTGATTGGATATTTGGATCAATCACGCGCGGAACCAAGCATTATTGTTGAGCGCGTCATTCCCATTGAGCGCGCCCAGGAATATTTGGCCACCAAATTGGAAATTCACCTGCGCGCGCAGGGTGGACACACCGACGCGCAATTGCGCGGAGTGTGGAACATGGTGGCGGGCGTTTTGCGTCAAGCCGCCGGCGGAATGCAAGCGCTTGATGGGCGACCGGTGGACACTTGGTTGCGCGTTCAACTTGAAGATGGCCGCGAAGTGGTCATGATGGCGCGCGGCTTGCGCGTGGTGCCCGATCAGAATTTGCTTTCGCGTATTCGCTCCATGTTGGCGGACTTGGGCGATGTCACCGTACATGGCGGCTGGATTCCGCCAGGGAAAAAACCGCGCGCGTGGCAAGGCGCGTCGCGCAACTCTGAAGCCATGGCGTGATGAAATTTTTGGTGGGCTTGCGGTGCGCGAGCGCAGCAACACGCTTACGGACAAAGTCTTTGGACATTGCAACTTGAGTCGCCGCGTGCTTGGTTGCACACGCTTACGAACAAAGTCTTTGGACATTGCAACTTGAATCGCTGCGAACTTGTTGAACACGCTTACGGACACAGTCGCTGGATATTCCAGTCAGAGCCATCGCGCGTGTACACCACGCGATCATGGGAGCGAAATTCATTTCCCTGCCACAATTCAATTCGTTCCAGCGCCACTCGATAGCCGCCCCAATGTGGCGGCCTTGGAACGTTTTGACCAGCGAATTTGGCTTC
>CANJIC010000053.1 GCA_947474205.1 Planctomycetaceae bacterium
ACGCAAGACGCCGCCGTTTCGCCATGCTGTTCGCCTGTTCATTTTGAACGCGATTTTGTACGGCGCGTGCGCGGCGTTTATCGGCGCCATCATTGGGGATTCGCTGCCCGACAATCAACAGTTGAAAGTGGTGCTCGCTTTGTTTGTGGTGCCGTTTGTATTGGCCATCATCAGCACCGTGATGCATGTCAAGTCGCATACATGGACCAGCGTGGACGATATGGCGGAGCGCTTGCTTCATCCGCATCAGACGCCGCGCCAGTGACGCGCCCAATTCGCGCGGAGCAAGGTATGCAACGACGATCGTTCATTGGAAATATGTTGAAGCCAGTGAGCATGCTGGCCACGGCCTGTGTCGCTGCGCCGCCACTGGTGGACAATGCGCCTGTAAAGGCGACTGATCCGCAAGCCGCGCCTACGCCAAGTGCGCCGGCAAATTCCAAAGCGCATTTAATTTTGAACCCATTGGCGGTGGCGCAGGCTTCATTTCATCGCATGTTTAAAAGCGGAGAGTTGACGCTTGAAAAATTTCCGCAATTTGTCACCAGCACATGCGGACTCACTCGCGTGCAATGGAGCGCGCGATTGCTACCGGGAATCACGCCAGAATCGGCAAAGGCATTGCGCGCCACGTGCGACAATCAAGGGTTGCGCAGTTTGTTGCTTGATCCAGCCATTGGAATTGGTTTGACATCCAGCGACGCCGCCGTCAGTCGCGCCGCGGTGGAAAAATTGAAGCCGTGGTGCGCCATCGCCACCACGCTTTCATGCACTGGCCTAGCCATTGATTTGCGCGGATTGGGAACGTACGAAGAACAATTGCCGCGCGCCATTGACGGGGCCAATCTTGCTTTCAAGTTGGCCAACGAGGCGGGACTTCCGCTGGTGATTCAAAGTTTGGGTGGCATGACCAGCAACGCCACATTCATGGCGGCTTTGATGATGCAGTTGAAAAATGCCGCCATTCGACTTGAACCCACATTTGATTCGTGGCAAGTCAGCGACACCGACACCTACAATCGCACCCGCGGATTTGAAATGTTGATTCCATACGCCGCCACCGTTCTAGCCGATTATTTAGCCTTCGCGGCCAACGGAGATTCCGTGAATTTTAAAACCGATTTTCTAATGAGCTCCGTGCGCAAGAGCACGTTCCGCGGTCCAGTGACCATTTTGTACAAGGGACCCGCGAATGAAGTCGACGGCGTGCTGCAGGCGAAAAAAGTTTTGATCAAGTACAAATGCACCGCATAAGAAGCAATCCATGAATTCACATACACATGCAAGCATGACGGAATCCACCAGCGGACATCAACGGCGCAAAGCCATCTTGGTCACGGGCGCCGGCGGTGAATTGGGCCACGCGCTTATTCAGCTCTTGTCCCAGCGCGCCGGCAACAGCGTGGTGGCGGTGGACATTCGCGAGTTGCATCCTGACATTCGCGTCCACTGCGACAACGCGTTCGTGGGCGACATTTGCGACCACTCATTGCTTGAGCGCTTGCTGGCCATGTATGAAGTGGATGAGGTCTTTCATTTGGCCGCGCTGCTTTCCACGCGCGGCGAGTTCGCGCCCGAGACCGCGCACCAAGTGAACGTGGTGGGCACGTTGAATTTGTTGAAGCTGGCCGCGGAGCAAGCGCGCAGCCACGGCCGCAGCGTGAAATTTATTTTTCCAAGCTCCATCGCCGCGTACGGCTTGCCATCGCTGGCGGAAAAACAGCGCGCCAAGAGCGTGAAAGAAGATCAATATCTTGAGCCGCACACCATGTACGGCATCAACAAGTTGGCGGGCGAGCATTTAGGACGCTACTACCAAGAGCACTACCGCAAGTTGGCCAAGGACCGCGTGATTCAAGCGATTGATTTTCGATCCATTCGATTTCCTGGAATCATGAGCGCGCACACCGTGCCCGCCGGTGGCACCAGCGACTACGGTCCTGAAATGGTTCACGCCGCCGCGCAGGGCAAACCCTACGCGTGCTTTGTGCGCCCTGACAGCCGGATTTCTTTCATGACCATGCCGGAAGCGGTGGATGCGTTGGTGCAATTGGCCGACGCGCCCAAGAAAAATCTTTCGCGCTGCGTCTACAACGTCGCTGGTTTTTCTCCAAGCGCCGCGGACTTTGTGCGCTGCGTTACCAAATATTTTCCAGCCGCCGACATTTCATTCGCGCCGGACAGTGGCCGTCAATCCATTATTGACAGTTGGCCCGAGGACATTGACGACACCGCGGCGCGCCACGATTGGGGTTGGAAACCAACGCACACTTTGGAGAGCGCGTTTGAAAAGTATTTAGTTCCCGCCATCAAGGCCAGGTACGCGGCGCACTAACGTTCACGGCGCGGGCACTTTGTAATGTAGTTTTTGAAAAACAATAGAAGCGAGCACATCATGACCACCCAGAGCAACAACGCCAGCACAACCTCCGAACATTTTCAGAGCCGCACCCATCAAATCCTGCAGCAATTGCAGCAAAACGGGCAGCTGAAATTGTTGCAGACCATACAGGGTCCAATGGACGCAACCGTGAAGTTGCGCGAGTACGGCGAAGTGGCGTGCTTCTGCAGCAACAATTATTTGGGGCTGGCCAATCATCCAGAAGTTGTTCAAGCCGGCATTGATGGCCTGCGCACATACGGAGCGGGCACCGCAAGCGTGCGATTTATCTGCGGCACATTTGATTGCCACGAGACGTTGGAAAACACCATCGCGCAATTTTATGGCGTGGAGTCCAGCTACACATTCACAAGTTGTTGGAACGCCAACGAGGCCATCTTCGCCACATTGTGCGAGCCAGGCGACGCCGTTGTGTCCGACGAGTTGAACCACGCCAGCATCATCGATGGCATTCGCTTGGCGGTCAGCATTAAAAAAGGCTTGCTGCGCGGCGTGTATAAAAATGGCGACGCCAAATCTTTGGCGGCCAAACTGGAGGAGTTGCGCGCCAATCCAGAGCTCACCGGAACGTTGTGGGTGGTGACCGACGGCGTGTTCAGCATGGAGGGCAGCGTTGCCAATTTGCCAGAACTGCGCGCGGTGTGCGATCGCTATGGCGCCATGTTGATCATGGATGACAGCCACGGCACGGGCGTGATGGGCGCCACCGGTCGCGGCACGCATGAGCACTGGAACATGCCCGCCACAAAAATAGATTATTTCACGGGCACATTGGGCAAGGCGCTTGGTGGCGGCGCGGGCGGATATATCGCCGGAAGTCGTGAGGCCATGACGCTTCTTGTGCAGCGCGGTCGGCCAACTTTATTTTCAAACGCGCTTCCAGCCACTATCGCGTGCAGCGCCAACCGCGCCATTGAAATTGTGCGGCGCGAGCCACAGCGCGTTGCCAAGTTGCGCGCCAATGTGGCCGCCGTTCGCGCGGGTATTCGTAAAGCGGGCTTCACCGTGCTTGAAAGCGAGACCGCCATTTGCCCAATCATTGTGCATGACACCGCCAAAGCCATCGCCATGAGCCGCCGTCTTTTAGAACTTGGCGTGTTCGTGATTGGATTTGGTTTTCCAGTTGTGCCAGAGGGCCACGCGCGCCTGCGCGTGCAAGTGAGCGCGGCGCATGAGCAAACGCACATTGACGCGCTCACCAACGCGCTGATTCAAATCAAGGGCGAGTTTGCAAAGTGATGTTTTAAAGTTGGTCAAGCCAAGCGAGCGCGTTGGACTGTTGCCGCGCGAGTGAATATGCATCAGCCAATCAACGCGCGCGGGTGAACCTATTGCGCGTGCCTGACTTCGCGCCACGACCCATAGACAGTCTCACGCGGGTATAAATTTTTCAGAGTCGGTGCGCTTGCTCATGCGCTCAAGCGCCACCAGGCTGACAAAACTTCCCGAGTAATAAATTACGATCGTTCCCAAAATAACCCACAGGCCAGGCCTCACCTCGGTCTTCATTAAGGTTGTTCCTTCCCATAGAAACAGCAGCAAACCCAGGGCAAAAACTTCCAACATGCACCATTCATGCACCGCGCGCAAGCGGCGGTTGCGCCGCTGATGCTTGGCTTGCGTCGCGGGCGCAATCCATAGCCAGACTTGCATGATCAACACAATTGCTGGCGCGATGATCAGTCCCACTGCGACCAACGCCGCCAACGCGGGCTGATTGGTGCGAAGCAGGGCCGTCAAACTTTGCAGTATGGAGTAGCGATCGCTTGTCAAAAGCATTTGATTCAATTGAAAGTATGGCGTGACCAGCGCCACAATAAAACAGATCGCCGAAATAACCAGCGTGATTGGACCGACCACGCTCAACCAACCGCTGTTCTGGATAAGCCTTGTCTTGACTGTTGAAGTGGGTCGCACGCCTTGCGCGAAGGGGTTGACCCAGCGATCAATTTGGGTGGCGATGGTGGACAACATGATGGCGGAGGCGATGGCGCCAAGAAATAAATACACGCCGGAAAAAGTTTGCGTGCTCACCGCCCATTGATCCGTGGCCAACACCATGAGCAAGATCACAATGAATGGATCCAGCATGGACCACTTTCCAAGCAGGCACAACCAATACAGAATGCGCTCGCGCTCGCGGTTTGGCGGAACGGCCACCCACACCACCAACAAGCACGCCAATTTCAGAAATGGAAATGTGATGCTGAAGAACGCGATCAAGATCGCCACCACGTAAATTTTTGATTCCCACATGAGCCGCACGGAATTGGGCAGAGAATAAATATCGTTGCCCACCAACACCACTTTGATGGACATGAATGGAACAAACAACGCCAACGCTTGCACGGAAAAAGTGGCGAGAAGAACCGCAAGCCACGCCCAACCAGCCCAGCCAGCTTGGCGCAAGAGTGTTTGTTCATGGTGGCCATGCATCGCGCGCTTAGATTACAACTTTTTTTACAATTCATCCAATATCTATTCGCCGTGTCACTTGCCATTTCTTGGCGCCGGGGCACCACACATTACGGCGCGCCAGCACGCCGCCCACGCGCGCGTTGCATGCGCCGCTTTTCTGGCGCTTTCATGTACACTTTCATTCAATGAATTTCCCCGCCAAGCAGGCATGGACAACACTCACGGGCGCGCTTATTTTTGGATGCGTTTTTGCGTGCGCCTCATGCATGGTTGGACCAGATTACGAGCAGCCCAAGCCAATTCCCGTGGAGTCATTTCGTCCCGTCGAAGGTGCCGAGGCCAATCCCAAGGAAGCCGAGCTTGAAGGCTGGTGGAAAAATTACAACGACCCCATGCTCACAAGCTTGATCGAGCGCGCGGAGAAAAATAATCTGTCGCTGCAACAGGCCACCATGAACATCGCCGCGTTCCGTTCGGGCTTTGGTATTTCACTAAGCCAACTTTTTCCCACCGTTGATGTTGGCGGCGGCTATCGGCGCGTGCAGTCCAATCAAGTCACCAATCAAGGTTCAACCACGCAGGCTGCGCCGTTTAACTATTGGCAATATGGCGCGGCCATGCCTTCGTGGGAAATCGATCTCTTTGGGCGAATTCGCCGCGGTATGGAGGCCTCCAAGGCGCGCTTGGAAGGTTCGGTGCAAGCGTGGCGTTTGTCGTTGGTGACCGTGCGCGCGGATGTGGCCAACGCCTATTTGGCGGTGCGCACATTTCAAGCGCAACTTGCTATTGTAAAAATAAATGTGGATGTGCTTGAGCAAATTTACAAAGTGAACAAGAGCAAATACAAGGCGCAAACTATTTCGCAGATTGATCTTTCCACAACCGCCGCGCAATTGGCCACGGCGCGCGCCATGATTCCAAAGTTGCAGGCGTCCATTCAACAGCAGTGCAATGGCTTGAGCGTGTTGGTGGGCGAGGGTCCTGGTCCCATGCAGGATGAACTTCGCAATCCAACCGCCATTCCGCTGCCCGCGCAATTTGTTGATGTTGGAATTCCCGCGGACTTGCTGCGCCGCCGCGCCGATGTGCTCAGCGCTGAAATGGATCTGCAAGCCGCCACGGCTGAAATTGGCGTGGCCAAGGCCAACTACTATCCAACCTTAAGTTTGGTGGGGGATTTCTCGCTTGCCGCCAGTGATTTTTCTGGCCTTGGCAGTTGGTCCCACAAGGTCTATTCCTTTGGTCCAACAATTCAGTGGAATGTCTTCAGTGGCGGAATGATCACCAGCCAAGTTCATCAGAAGCAAGCCATTGCGTTTCGCCTTGCCATTCGCTGGAAGGAAACCGTGCTCAAGGCCGCTAGCGAAGTGCAAACATCCATTGGAAATTACGCCGGCGCCATGGGACAAATGCAGGCGTATCAAACGGGCTTGGACGAAATTGGAGCGGGCTTTGAATTGATGACCGCGCGCTACAAGGCGGGCACGATTCAGTTGAACGACGTGCTTGATTTTCAACAAGAGGTGTTGCGAGTGCAAGTTGGCTTTGTGCAGTCGCGTGGATTAGCGGCGCAAAATATGGTCGAGTTGTATCGCACGCTTGGTGGTGGTTGGGAGACCGCGGAGGTTCCAGATGCCGGCCGCGACGCCTTTGAAAAGAACGGCCCCGACATGTTGAAGTCCATGCCATCGCTTGAGCAACAGGCGCAGGCCACTCCCGCAACGTAATGCAGGCGCGTTTTTCACGCGCCAACTAGTGACATTCATTTTAAATTGCGCTGGCGAATTGTTACGGCGAAATTGTCAGCGTTGGTCGATCAGTGCGGCCAGCCATTTCAGCCAACTTCACTTGCGCCTCAATGCGCTGACACAAGGCGTCAAGCGAAGCGCCCATGGTGGCGTTCTTCCAATTTTCAAGCGGTTTGCCGCTGTCGGAATTTTCGCGCAGAGCAATGTGAATTGGAATGGTTCCAAGAAATGGAAGCCCCATGGTTTGCGCCATAATTTCCGCGCCGCCGCGGCCAAATAAGTCGTATTCCTTGCCATCGGGCGCGGTGAAGAAGCTCATGTTTTCCACAACGCCAAGAACTTCCACGCCCAAATTTTGAAACATGCGCACCGCGCGGCGCGCGTCGTCTTGCGCCACGCGCTGCGGCGTGCACACCACAACCGCGCCGGCCACCGGCAACATTTGCGACATGGTCAGCGCCACATCGCCCGTGCCTGGCGGCAAGTCAATGATTAAATAATCAAGCTCGCCCCATTCGGTTTGCGTGGCCAATTGCTTAAAGGCTCCGTGCGCCATGGGGCCGCGCCACACCAACGCTTTGTCTGGGTCAACAAGTTTTCCAATAGTCATAGCCTTGATGCCATGCAACTCAAACGGCAACAGCATTTGTCCTTTGGCTTTGGTTCCAACATCATCCATGCCCAACATGGTGGGGGCGCTTGGTCCATAAATATCCGCGTCAAGCAATCCAACTTTGTGGCCCATGCGCGCCAAGCCCACGGCCAAATTCACGGCGATGGTGCTCTTGCCCACGCCGCCTTTGCCAGCGCCCACGGCGATTATTTTTTTCACATTGGGTAGTGGATTGCCCGCTTCACCCTGAGTTGATGCGGCAGTTGGCTCAGTGGTTGGCGCGGAAATTTTGGGCGCGACAAAATCAATTTCAAGAGTTTCAATGGTGGCGCATGCAACAACCGCCGCCTGTCGAACGGCGCGATCAACAGTTGTGCGAAGTTGTTCTTGAATTGAAGCGGCTTGCGGGGACAATTCCAAAACAATTCGTATGGCGCCTTCAAACACGGCAATGTGTTTCACCATTCCAAGCGTGACCACATCCTTATTGGTGGCCGGATCAACTACGGCGCGCAGCGATTTTTCTACAGCGGACTTGTCAAAAGTTTCAATGGACATGGAATGGAGATCCTAGAACCTATTGGGCGTCAACGCCACAAGATGGATTATGGAAAATTTAAAATTCTGCAAAGTAGTTCTGCAATACAATCGCGTATCACCCATTTCTTCAACTGATCAGAATTCACTGATCACGATACGAAAGGAAAATTATGCGACACAACTCATTTACTTCGACATTCTCAGTTCGAAACGTTCTTCAAACAACCGCGCTCTTGACTTGCATGGCTATTACAACGGGCGCCACCGCGCAGGCGCCACCGCCAACGTCTCCTCCAACAAATCCGCCAACCAACTCAGATAAACGTCCGCCGCTTGGTGGACCACAAGTTGACCCAGGCGCCGCCGACAGTGAAAAAGGTTTTGATGGCGGCAAGCAAGGCGCTAAGAAGGGGCGCGGCGAAAGTGGCGCCATGAATGATGAGCGCACCAAAGGCAAGTTGTGGATGACCACCTTTGATCAGATGAAACCAACACTAAGCGCGGATGTGCAAACTAAAGCCGCAGCGATCAAGGCCCAATTTGAATCTGAGATGAAAGCGTGGAAAGACACCAACGGCGACAAGCAGAAAGCGCTCGTGGAGCAAATGAAAGCCACGAAGGGACAAAAGCCTGATCCAGCCTTGATGGATCAAATGAAAGCGTTGCGTGACACGATGCCTAAGATGGAGGATTCACAAAAGAAAATCTTTGCGCTGATGAGTGAATCCGAGCAAGCGGATTTCAAAACAAAATTAGACGCCAATGAAAAACAGATGAAGTCATTGCGGGCCACCCGTGGTGCGGATGAAATGGGTTCTGGACCTGATGGCAAAGGCCCTGATGGCAAAGGCCCTGATGGCAAAGGCAAGGGCGGCAAAGGCAAGGGCGGCAAAGGTGGTCCGGGCGGCAAACCAGGAGATGGTCAACCACCAGCGGGTGGAGACAGCGACAAATCACCACCACCACCACCATTTGATCCGTGATTGGGAATATCCACCTTTGAATTGGTTTAGGCGTGATCTAAATCAATTGGACTTGTTGGGTCAATTCAATGTGTAATAAAAACGGACGCCCGAAATTGTGGGCGTCCGTTTTATTTTGTCATTCACGCTCTAATTTTTCATAGCCACGTATCTGTCAAAAGCCTAGTAGAACCACGATCATGAATGCTTTACAAGACCTGTTTCAACCGCCGCCAAACAAGCGAATGTCATCCCAGTTATCCAAACCAGATAGGCCTTCCTTGGTCAGAACTCCGTTGGTTCCGGTGGCGACAGTCGGCGTTTCTTTATTGCCCAGGCCATCGGTGCGGCCCAAATAAACACCATCTTTGCCGGCGGAAATGAGCACATATTTACCGCGTGCGGTTCCGGAAAGCGGCTTTTCTGGATCCCCAAAACTGGGATGGCGCAAGAACTGCGCCAGAAGTTTTTTCTTTTCCGAGGGGGTGCTTGCATCTTCGAACAACGTGTAATTGGATTGAGCCGTAGCGTCGGAGGCTTTCGCTTGGGGCAAACTCATATCGCCAAGACCATTTGAACCTAAATAGGGGTCCATAGAGCCATACATTTTTGAGTCGTCATCCAACACAAGAAATTGCGCGCGATCATCTTCACATCCAGCAAGCGGACCAACGTTGCGCGCGGCGCGCAAGAAAATAATTGGGTTGCCCCAAGAGTCAACTAAATCTGGAATTTTTCCAGCCAGTGATTCACCTGTGGTTCGCTTTCCAGCTTCACTGTGCATCTGTCCAACAACAGGTCTTAGTTCGCTGGCCTTTGGGGAAAAGAATGGCGGATATTGTTTGCCATTGATGCGCGGGCCCTCGCCCATTTTTCCAAGGTTGATCTTCACATAAAATTTGTCATTGGGCGCCGCGTTCTCGGTTTTGAACGTGAGTTCCTTCCAGTCCGCGCCTGCGAAACCAATAGCTGTATTGGTCTTGTACAGATCATTGTCCACATCATTCTTGCGCACGCCGCCACCCATTAATTCAAGCAGCGCATTTTCAGTGCCGGAAATTTGCGGATCATTGGCCAGAATTTCCTCGGGTACAAGGCCGGGGTAGCGTCCAAACTCTTGTTGAAACGCGTCGCATGCTTTGGAGAATTCCTGCATCAAACCCATGGTCTGCGTAACTTTGGCTTTCTCCTGCACCTTGCTCAAGGCGGGCAATAAAATTCCAATGAGCAGGGCGATGATTCCAACCACCACCAGGATTTCAATCAAAGTGAAGCCGCGACGCTGTTGAGAAATGTTGTGCATGAATTTTTCCGTAATAAAAAGTGTGTGGTTTGAATTGTGGACAAGCCAAATTGACTGAACAAATACTTTCAAAGCGCGGGTAGACACCGCGGGGTCATAGAGTGAATCCGAAGTTCATATCGTAACGGTTGCGCCAATTTCAAAGTGGCGTGCAATCGCCGCCGCCTGAAAGTTGCCGAATGCCCTCGTATACCCCGCACGCCACGGCCGTGGCTAAATTCAGGCTGCGGCACGCGGGGTGATCGCGCATGGGAAAGCGCAGCAAGTGGTCAGCGCCAAAAGTGTGCGCCACCCACTTGTGAATGTCATCGGGCGTGCCGCTGGTTTCATTGCCAAACAGCAGATAATCGCCGCGTTGCATGGGCGCTTGCCAATGCGCGCGCGTGGCGTGCGATGTGTATAGCCACACATTTTTTGGTTGCTCGCGTTGCATGAATGCGCTCCAGTTTTCGTGCTCGCGGATGTCCAGCAAGTGCCAGTAATCCAAACCCGCGCGGCGCACCGCTTGTTCATCCATGTCAAAGGCAATGGGCCGCACCACATGCAGCCTGCACCCCGTGACCACGGCGGTTCGCCCCACATTGCCCGTGTTGTTGGGAATTTGCGGATGAATCAGGACAATGTTGAACAGTGGATTGAGTTGCGAATCATTCATGTGGAGCGTGTGGGGTGTGAGTGGAAAGTATGGACGCTGTCATTCTATTGCACGGTTAGAAAAACAATGGCGATCGGATTGGAATTGACCAGCGATCTATGCGGGCAATCTATGCGGGCAATCAAAGGTGGCGATCGACGCGCGTTCTGGCTACACTTTCGAAATCATGATGGAAGTC
>CANJIC010000054.1 GCA_947474205.1 Planctomycetaceae bacterium
CGTCGAACAGCGGGAGTGGCCAGCGAACGATGTGTGCTGGAAGAAGCGGTTTCGTGTTCTGGTTGACGCGCGAATTGGCTTGGAACACCAAGCGATCCGCTGACATTTCCAACAACTGTTCCAGCGTCCTCGTTGGGATCTGTTTTTGTTTCTATCTTTGAAACAGAAACGGGTGCGGCATTTTGTTTTGCTGGCGCGGAAACGGTTTTTGTTGCGGGGGCAACAGCCGCACCCTTTGCCGCATATCGAACCAAAACGCTTCCAACCAAAATAGTGTCCCCGGCCTTGCCACAAAGTTCACTAATGACACCAGTCCAAGGACTTGGAACCTCAACAAGAGCTTTGTCGGTTTCCATTTCGACCATGGTTTGAAGTTCTTTCACGGAGTCGCCAACCTGCACGCGCCACTTAATGAGTTCGGCTTCATGAACACCCTCACCAAGATCTGGAAGAATGAAATGACTTTTGTCGTCAGGTTGTTTTACGCCAGCCATGTGAGGTTCTCCAAAAGTGAATGAAGAGTAAATGAATGTGTGGGATGAGTGATTGATATGTCGAACACAAATTAGTACGCGGCGGTTTCCTCTATTGCGCGCGCAATTCGATCAGCGTCGGGCATGTAGTCCAGTTCAAGTTTGTAGTAGGGCATGATGGTGTCAAACCCAACCACGCGCTGCACGGGCGATTCCAAATACAAGAAGCAGCGCTCCATAATGCGCGCCGCAATTTCAGCACCAAAGCCGCATGTTTTAGGGGCTTCGTGCACAATGACGCAGCGCCCAGTTTTCTTAACACTGGCTTCGACCGCGTCCATATCAAATGGATACAGAGTGCGCAGATCGATCAATTCAATTGAACGACCACCGCGCTCAATGGCGTGCATGCATTGAACAACACTGGCACCCCAACTAACAATGGTCATTTCATTTCCTTCACACACCACGCGCGCCTTGCCAAGCGGAAGCGTGTATTCATCTTCTGGAACCTCTTCGCGGAAAGCGCGGTAAATGCGCTTGGGTTCAAAGAACATGACGGGATCTGGATCACGGATTGCGGAGATCAACAAACCCTTGGCGTCATACGGACTGCTGGGCATGACCACCTTGAGACCGGGTTGATGAATGTAAATAGTTTCAGGGCTGTCCGAGTGAAGTTCTGGCGCGTGAATTCCACCGCCAACAGGAATGCGAATAGTGAGCGGCACAGTCATGGCGCCGCGAGTGCGGGTGCGCATGCGCGCGGCGTGGCTGCAAATTTGGTCATACGCTGGTCCAAGAAATCCTTCGAATTGAATTTCTGGAACTGGACGCAGACCAGCCATGGCAAGACCAATACTTGTTCCAATGATTCCACTTTCCGCAAGCGGTGTGTCGACCACGCGCTTACCACCGAAACGTTTGTGAAGACCTTCGGTGACGCGGAATACGCCGCCATTGGGCCCAATATCTTCGCCAAGAATAAGCACGCGTTCATCGCGCTCCATTTCTTGAATGAGCGCCAAATTAATTGCTTGCACCAGTGTGAGGTTTGCCATGGTGTTGTTCCTTTAGTGAGAAGTTTTTGCGGGCAACTCAATGACCGCGCCTTCAATTTGAGATGGATCTTGACCAATGCCATGCGTTTGCATGGTGTCACGCTGCAGCGCAAGGTCTGGTGGAATTGTCGCGTACATGTTGTTGAAGAAATCGTCGCGGCTAGGTGGAGCGATGGATTCCGCGCGCTCAACCGCGGCGGCCACGTCACGCTCCGCGCGCTCAGCAAGGGCGGCTTCCTTGGTGTCATCCCAAAGACCACGCGTGGTCAAGAATTTACGAATGCGAAGAATTGGATCGCGGGTTTTCCACGCTTCAACTTCGGCTTGATCACGGTAACGGCGCGCGTCGTCGGCGGTGGTGTGATCGCCTAGGCGATAGGTGACGGCTTCGATAAAGAATGGACGACCCTTTTCGCGCGCAAGTGCGGCGGCTTTGCGCACGCAATACACAACGGCGAAAATATCGTTGCCATCACATTGAATAGTGTCCATGCCATACGCAACGGCGCGCTGGGCGATGGTTGGCGCGGAGCATTGAATTTTTCCTGGAACACTGATGGCCCAGAAATTATTTTGGCAGAAGAAAATAACAGGAATGTCTAGGTTTGCCGCAAAATTCATGGCTTCGTGAAAGTCGCCTTCACTGGTGGCGCCATCGCCAAAGAAAGTGCATGCCAGACGTTTTTCACCGCGATACTTGGCGGCCCACGCCAAACCAGTGGCATGCAACATTTGCGTTCCAATTGGAATGGCAAGCGGCATGCAATACAACTCGCGCGGAATGGCGTTGCCGCGTTCATCGCCCATCCAATGCAACAAAATCATTTCCATTGGAAGACCGCGCCAAAATAAGCCGGCATTTTCGCGGTAACACGGAACCAGCCAATCAGTTTTATCAAGCGCATACGCCGCGCCCATGCTTGTGGCTTCTTGTCCCATGTTTTGCGGAAACGTTCCCATGCGACCGGAGCGTTGAAGTTTGAACGCCACCTCATCAAGGTGGCGACACACGCACATGTGCTCATACAAACGGACAAGGTCGCCATCTGGAATCAGACCCGCGCCCAACTTCTCATCAAAGTTGGCGTTCACGTCCAGAATGGAGACGTGGTCAATGGTGGTTGTGAAGGCGCTTTTAATTGGCATGGTGATTTCCTGGGACAAAAAATTATTCAAACAGAGAGAGCGGGCTTTGTATTCAGTTTAAAAGTGTAGCGGATGTGTTTCTTGATTTAGGACGCGCTGCTTGTGACATGCTTTGGATTTGCGCCCTTGTGCGCGCCGCCGGATTCACGACCCTGTTCAACATGTTGGGCACGACCATGTTCAATGCGACGCTTGGCATACGCCACCGCCGCCTCATGCGTGCTGTGCGCGCCGTTGCCTTCTTTAAGCACGGATGTAGTTGTGTGCTCAATCTGCTCAATCTTTTGATTGATTTGAGCTTCGGTCATTCCCAAATACAAACCCGCCAAACGAATGAGGCCGCCGGCGTTGACCACAAAATCTGGACCATACAAAATGCCGCACTTCTTCAGGCGCGCGCCATCATCAATGGCGTGAAGCAATTGATTGTTAGCGGTGCCGCACACAATTTCACATTTGAGATTGGTGATGGTGCGGTCATCAAGCACTCCACCAAGCGCGCATGGCGCAAGTATGTCGACCTTGGTTGTGAAAATATTTTCGCTGTCACCCACGGCGCTAATGCCAAGTTCTTTCACGGCTTTCTCTAGCGCGACACGGTTCACGTCGCTTGCAATCACTTTGGCGCCAGCCTCTTTGCACAACTTGGCCACGCGGTAACCCGTTGCGCCAACACCTTGCACACCAACGGTCATACCGGAAAAATCAACCTTGCGGCCCAGGTGCTTCAAGCACGCCTTCATGGCGTTAAAGCAACCAGTCGCGGTGAATGGACTTGGGTCGCCACCATGACTCACGGTTTCGCCGCCCATGACATGTTGCGTTTCTTCGGCCATCCAATCACAAAATTGCGGAGTCACACCAACATCTTCCGCGGCGATGTACGCGCCGTTCATGGTGTCGACAAAGCGACCCATGGCGCGGCCCTCGGCTTCGGTCGCGGCTTGGCCAGGCTTGATCAAGATCACGCTTTTCGCGCCGCCCATTGCAAGATCGGCGGCGGCGGATTTGTATGTCATGCCTTCTGAAAGACGAAGCACGTCGCGGATGGCTTCAGCCTCATCGGTGTAGGCCCAGCGGCGAGTTCCACCAAGCGCGTTGCCAAGCACGGTGCTGTGAATGGCAATGATGGAACGAAGACCGGTGGTTGGATCGTGGTGAAAGCAAAGTCGTTCGTGTCCATGATCCGCGAGCGTTTCAAAAAGTTTCATGTGTGTGACCTTCCATATGAATTGAAGAAAGAAAGAACATTCAACACTAAATTATTTACCAACCTTGACGCCTTCAAAAATACTTCCCGAACCAAATTGTGGAATGGGTGATTGATTGATTTTGTGGCCAGATCCGCGCGCCTTTAAATCCATGGTGCGCTCTGGAATGGCGTACGCAGAATTTGAAAGCAGTTCAGAACGCTTCATGGCCGCGGCCGCGGCGCGCTTCATGGTGGAATCCGTGTTGTGGTGCAACGAGCGGATTTCAGCCTGAATTTCAAGGTTTGCCATGGCCACCAAATGTTCAACCATGGCCATGTCGTGTTCAAGCGCGCTGCCTTCAAGACCGTTGCGTAGAGCGCGGTCAAGTTTGGAAAGCGAGCACACTACGGCGTGAATCCATAGCGCGCACATGGAAAGGCGGGCTTGCACGGTTTGGTTGGTGATTAATTTTTCCTCGTGTTCTTTGAAAGCCATCTTTACCTGATGGCTGTGTTCGCGAATGTGCATCATGGTTGAAAGACCAAACTTTCTTAGTTGCGGATGCAGTGCTTGCGCCTTTGGAAGGCCGCCACGAAGACCAAGAAAGAGTTGTCCACCAATTTGAACGGCGCTACTGATGGCCCCGAGAGGATTGGCGCGAATGGAAAGCATCCACTCACCAAGTTGCTTGGAACCGTAGGCGAAAATGAAACTGTGCATGACTTCGTTGGCGCCTTCAACAATAATGTTGATGCGCGAGTCGCGCCAAATTCGCTCAATGCCATTTTCGGTCATGTAACTTTCACCGCCCATGATTTGCATGGTGTCGTCCACAATGCGGTAGCCCATTTCGCTGCAGAACACCTTGCACATTGCGGTTTCCAACATGATGTCGTCGTCATGTCGATCAAGGAAACCCGTGGTCATGTACAGAATGGCGTCCATGGCATAGAGGCGCGCACCCATGCGCGCGATTTTTTCTTGAATGAGATCAAACTCCGCGATGGGTCGATCAAATTGATAGCGATATTTAGCCCATTTACACGCTTGTTCATAGGCGAAGGTGGCGCCGCCCAACATGCCGGCACTGAGCGTGCAGCGGCCATAATTTAAACACGTGAGCGCGACGTTCAGGCCGCGTCCTTCTTTGTGAAGAAGATTTTGTTTTGGCACTTTGACATTGGTGAGCTTGATGCGCGCTTGCCATGTTCCGCGAATGCCGCACTTGGAACGATTGCGGCTGAAAATTTCAACACCCTCCATGTCCGGTGTGCAGATAAGAGCGCTGACCGCGTCCTTTTCTTTTCCGGTCTTGGGGTCCTTCAGTTTTTGTTTAGCCATGACCGTGAAGAAACCCGCAAGCGCGGCGCTGGTGGCCCATTTCTTTTCGCCATTGATAATGTAAAAATTTCCGCACGGACTCACTTCACAACGTGTTTCTTGGCCGCCCGCGTCGCAACCAACATTGGGCTCGCTTAGGCAAAATGCGGAAAGAGAATCTTTGGCCATTCTTGTTAAAAAGCGCTTCTTTTGCTCTTCGTTTCCAAAAAGCATCAGGGCCTTGCAGCCAATACTTTGATGCGCGCTGACAAGCACCGCGGTGCTGCCGCAATAGCGGCCAATGAGTTCAAGCGAGCGGTTGTAACTGGTGATACCAAATCCGCCGCCGCCATATTCCTTGGGAATGGTCATGCCAAGCGCGCCCAAATCAAACAAGCGCCTTACAACCCAATCTGGAATTTCCTGCTTCTGATCAATTTCAATTGCCGGGTGTTCTGTTTTTAAATATTGATCAAGCGCGGCAAGAAGTTGATCGCAACGCGCGGTTTCATCAGCGGCAAGTTCTGGATATGGAAACGCGACGCTCTCGCGGAAGTTGCCCCAGAAATAATTTTTAACGAGACCCATCTTTTCTGGATCTGGTCCAAGCATTTCTTGCGCTTGCTCGATTTGTTTGCGGTCTTTTTCAGAAACGTTTTTCAAATCAGTGGCAAGATTGGTGGTGGCCATAAAGAGCTCCTTGGTGTGTGTGTTGCGTGGACGTCTATTCAACGCTGACAAGCGAGAAGGATCAACCCCCAAGCGCGCAGAATGTAATAAATTTATAAATATACATACACACGGCGGGCGCCCCGTATTTATCGCTTCAAAAACGCATCAAGGCGCGCGCGGGCTTCGGGAGTATGTCGCAACTCAATAAGATGTTTTTGCTCGCACAACACGCCGGTTTGGAAGCCATGTTGCAAACCCACATGAATGGCGTTCACAACCGCGCGCGCTGCCGCCGTGTTTGGCAGTTGTTTTTCAAGATGCTCAAGCGCCGTGGTGGTTGCTTGGTGAAATTGTTCGTCCGCCACCGAAAGAGGCGAGCGACGAGTTTGAACTTTTGGATTTGCATGTATCCAGGCGGCCGCGACATCGACGGCTGATTCACCCGCGCCAATATGTTTTGCATACAGGCCGGCTGGAATATCGCTTGCATCAAATGGCGCGCCAACACATGTGGAAGTGATGGCTTTTGAAATATCCATGCGCGCGGCCAACATCATGGTGCCGCCCCAGCCCGGACAAATTCCAAGACCACATTCTGGAAGCCCGACCTTCCAACTTTTTTCACCAGGCGCGGGGAGCGCGCCAATCAACGCGTCGCAATGCATGGCAAGTTCAAGACCGCCACCAAGCGCGGCCTTGTGAATGATCGCAACACCGGTGAACGCAAGGGCGCTGATGCGGCCATACGCCACGCTTCCGGCGCGCAAATACACATCAAGATCCGCGTCGTTGAGCGCGTCAATTTCCGCAAGATCCGCGCCCGCCACAAACACGCGTTCGCTTGCGCTTTGCAAAATAAGGCCAGAGAGATCTTGTTGAGAAAGTTGGCGCAGGGCCGCGTCGAGTGAATCAATCAACCAACGATCAAGCACAACAACACCACCGCGCGGCTTGTTTGGATTTGGAATAAGCGAAAGCACCGCGATGTTGTCGGCGCGAATTTGAATTGGAAGCGGAGAGTCACTCATGGTTTACTTTTGATGTGTTTCAAAACGAGCGCGCAGACGCTCTTGCGCTTCGTGGCCAGAAATAATTTCGGCGGAAAGATTGGCGGCGTTTTTTAAAATAGGCTCGTTGATTAAACCATCAAGCTCATGCAACAGGCGCTTTGTGGCGGCGATGGCCTTTGGACCACCCGAAGATAATTTTTGGGCGAACTCATGAGTGGCCGCATCCAACTGATCCGCGGAAACCAAATGCGTCGCCAAACCAATTCGAACCGCTTCTTTACCATCAACAAGTCCGCCCGCAAGAAGAAGCGTTCGCGCGCGACCCGCGCCAATTTTAGAAATAAGAAATGGCGCGACAACCGCGGGGCACACACCTAGATCGACTTCTGGGTAGCCCAATTTGGACTGTTCGTGGGTGAACGCAAAATCACACGCGACCACAAGACCGCACCCACCACCAATTGCGGCGCCCTGAACTTTTGCAATGACCGGAATGGAAAGCTTTCGAAGCGCAAGGCCAACGCGCGCCAGTCCGTGCAACATGAGACCCATTTTTTGTGCGTCATGTAATACGCCGCGAAGATCCATGCCGGCGCAAAATGATTTTCCGTTGCCTGAAAGAATGAGAACGCGTGCGGCGGAATCCGCGGCCACCGCGGCCACGGCGCGTTCAAGTTGTTCTATAAGTTCAAAGTTGAGAGCGTTGCGCGCTTCAGGCCGGTTCAGCGAAATATGCGCAATTCCTGCGGCGTCCGGCGTTGAATTGATTTGGACCAACTCATTCATATATGAAAGAGTAGCGAAATGAAACAAGAATTGGTTTCCCGTGCATGAAGCCAGATGGCGTACAAAAAACATTTCGGGCGCGCTGATCAGGTGGCGCACAAAAAATATTATTGGCGCGCTGATCTAGTGGCGGGGACAAACACAAAATCAAGTTGTCTTAGAACGACTTTTCCAAACCGCGGCGACTCGATCAACGCTTTCTGCGCCACCAACACCAGACACACTGGCCGAAAGCGCCAACGCACGATGCGTGTGGTGTAAATGGGGATCAAGTTGTTGCAACCAACACTTTGTGGTGAAAAGCGCGCGCGGACCCTTGGCCAACAATATTTTTGTGAGCGCGGAGGTTTCTTGAGCAAGCGGACTATCAAAATTATGCGTAGCGACTTGGTTGGGCATGTTGTTGTGACCCGGTGTTGCGCCGGCAAGATACGAAGCGAAACCCAATTCAAACGCGCGCTTGCCACTGATAAGTTCACCCCCCAACAACAATTCTCGCGCCGCGCCAAGGCCCATGCGCGATGACAGTGTTGGCCCACTGATGGCTGGTGATAATCCAATGGCGTGCGTTGGATATCCAAATTTGGAATCCGGCGTTGCAATAATGAAGTCACACGCGGACACAAGCGCGCAACCACCCGCAAGCGCCGCGCCCGACACCGCCGCAATAGTGATGGCTGAAAGTTGAGAAATAATTTCAACACAGTTGTGAAGGCGTTGTAAATAATCTTCTAGAACAGGCTGGGCACCGATTGCATCATTGGCAACAGCACGAAGATCAAAGCCGGCGCAAAATGCGGGGCCGTTGGCGCGCAGAACAACAACGCGGGTGAATGAATCAACGGGCTCGCTGATTTGAATCCCGGATTGATTCTGTTTTTCTTGTCCCAAACCCGGAGAATTTGCACCGTTCCAAAACGGATTTGTCGCGCAATTTTTTTGTGTGTCTTTGAGCGCATTTTCAAGCGCGTTGAACATGTCACCACCAAGCGCGTTGCGACGATCAGGATCATTCAGCGTGATTGTTGCGACGGCGCGCGGGTTGGTCTCATCACCACAACCGCTTGAATATTCAAGAAGAACGAATTCGCGCGTCGGCGTTGTCACCGACCAACTCCGGGTCCAGACGGAACCGCGCCCATGCTCCAAATGACTTTGTTGATGTGTTCCCAACCCAGCACATTCACGCTGCCCGCGCGAATTGCAAAACTTCTGCCACGCGTCACCGGTAATTCAAGCCATGTTGCAATGAGCACGCGTGAAAAATGTCCGTGCGTGAACATGGCTATGTTTCCAGTGAGTGATGTGCAGCGATCAAGCAATTGCACCGCGCGTTTATGAACATCCGACAAATGTTCGCCGCCAGGGCAACCGTGATGCCACAAGTCCCAGCCTGGATTTTTGGCGGCGATCTCAAGCGAAGTCCAACCCTCATAGTCACCGTAATCCCACTCCGCCAAAAGCGGTTCAACCCGAACCTGTTTTTCAAGTCCACACAATTGCGCGGTGTGAATTGCGCGCGTGCGTGGACTTGAAAGAACGGTTTCAAACTGCACGGCGCTGACCCAGGGTTTTAATTCAACAGCCGCCTCATCGCCACGCGCGGTCAATGGAATATCTGTTCGACCCGTGTGCCGGCCATTTAAACTCCATTCGGTTTCCGCATGGCGAATGACCCAAATTTGTGGACGGGAATCTTTATTCATATGGATGAATTTGCAAATTATTTTTGTGTCGGCTTCGCCACTTCTTTGGGCGCGTGGGTTACAGGTAACTCTAGGTTTGTATTTGACGGGGCGATAAAGGTATCGCGGTGGTACACCAATACAAAACCATCCGCACCGGTAAGAGTGAGTTGATCCATTTCAACAAGTGGAACAAAAGACAATTCTTTGCGCTCGGGTGGCGGATCAATAATGATTTTGAGAGAACCCGACGATACTTTCCAAGTTCCGCGACGCACAAGTTCCGCGACGCGGGCGGTCATAATGCCGCCCTCGCCCAATGAAACCGAGGCACCAAGCGGGCTTTCAATTACTTCGTCCTTCACTTGCGCCTTGGGGTCTTTGGGCGCGGAACTGTCACCCGGCGAAAAAATCCAGCGGCCAACAAGTTGGGGCATTCGTCCATCAACCGGCGCAATTGATTTGCGGCTTTGTGACGAAGAGCACGAAGCCATAACCAGCACGAGAGATGAAACAAGAATGGCGTGAAGTTTCATGGTGACATGTTACGAGCAAGCGCGAATTGCTGCGATGTTTCAAAATGAAATTTGCTTTCCGAAAGCGTGGCGTGTTGGGAGACAATCAGTACCCAATTGTAAAACCGAATTTTGGCGTTACAGAATTGGCAAATGAATATCCAAGCGATAGGCGAACGCGCGAAGCAACAATAGTTCCTGGGTATTCACCACATCGTCGGCGGTGGCGACAGAGATAAGGGCGTTGGAAAGAAGCTTTCGATCACGCGCAGAGAGAGCGTCCAACTCCTCAAGCGAAAAATGGAGCGCGTCAAGCGTGCATTCTTGGATTGTTGGAAGCGTAAGGCCACTCAGTTCACACGCCGCCGCGCCAAGATCAAACCCGCGGGCGCAATGGCTTGAATCACCAGCGCGCGCCAGTGTTCCCAACACAATTCTCAACGCTTGCGAGCATTCCCGCATTGAGCGCGTCAATTTATTTTTAGACAGCGCCCCAAAGCGCGTCTCAATTCTTCTAGTCAGAACAATGCGGGTCATCCAATCAAATAAATCAACATGATTATCAGCGCGCATGGCCGCGGTCAGCGTGGTTCGAAACACCACATATTGTTGCTTGGTCAATTGTGTCAGTGTTGGAACACAAAGATCAAGCACAACAAGTCGAATTTCATCTGGTAAACCAACCACGCTCGCGGCAAGTTGGTGCCAGCTTGCCATCACGCCTTGGCCAAGATGTTCAAGGGCGAGCCCGCGCACTTTTTCTTGCGCGTCCAATTGCGCGCCCGTGACAAGCAACAA
>CANJIC010000055.1 GCA_947474205.1 Planctomycetaceae bacterium
ACCTTGCGCGCACGCTGCTTGAAACTCTTGCAGCGTGGGCAGACGAAACTTTTTTCCGGTCTTGGCGCTAAGCCACACGCAAAAAAGTTTGGCATTTTCTTCGCTCACGGAAATCGCTGGAAACCCCGCGTGGCCAAACCCGCGGTCCATGGAAATGTACGGTTTGCTTGGACGCGCAATGGCGTCGGCTTGCGCGGGTCCGCTACCCGCGTCGCGCGAAAATACAAACGCGTCAAGCAATTCCCAAGGCACTTCTGTCTTTCCAAGCAACACGTTGGCGTGTGCGGCAGTGTTGATGGGCAACAATTCAATTTCAAGCGCGGTGCCACTAATGGCGAACTTGGTTGTCAATACGACAGGATCGTTTGGCAAAGCCAAGCCGGCGCCTTGGAGAATGAACGCGCATGAAATGGCGCACATGGACAGCAATGTCATTGAAGTATTGTGACTTGAAATGACAAGTTCAGCAACACAATAGGGACATCTGCGCCATGACCGCGGCAAGCATGAATCAACCACGCACATCATTCATTACGCGTGCGCAAAAAAAACTTCCTAAGACGCAAATAACGCAAACAGATGATTGTTGGTAGAACTTGTTGATACAAATATGAGGCTAGAACGCCCTGTGAGAATTCATTTTTATGTCCACTCAATTACCCAACACAACGCACACCCATGATGCGGCTCATTCTGCCCGCGCGGGCAAATTCACAATTATTGCGGCCATTGTCGCAGCCACGCTTGCAGCGTTGATCGCCTTGCGCGGACTGTCGGCGCACACCGATAATCTGTCCGCGCTTGTCGCGGCGCGTCCCACATGGATTGTGGGATGCATTCCTTTCGCGGTGCTGCTGCTCTGTATCGCCATTGCGCCCATGATTTCCGCCGTGGAACATTGGTGGGAGCGCAACAGCAGCAAGTTGTTGGTGAGTTGCGTTCTTGGATTGGCGGCTCTGACTTGGTTGGCCAGCCAAGTGAGTGTGGAGGCTGCGGCGACCGCGGCAAAGCATGGGCTGGATGAATATGTTCCATTTATTATTTTGCTCTTCAGTTTGTTTGTGATCGCTGGCGGCATTTCCATTGGAGGCAGCTTCTCGGCAACTCCAAAAATGAACACGCTTATTCTTGCCGCGGGCGCGGTGTTGGCAAACCTGCTTGGCACCACCGGCGCAAGCATGTTGTTAATTCGTCCGCTGCTTAAAGCCAATTCGCACCGCTCGTGCCGCGCGCCCATTGTGGTGTTCTTTATTTTTGTGGTGAGCAATTGCGGCGGCTTGCTGCTGCCCATTGGCGACCCACCGCTGTTCCTTGGCTATTTGCGCGGCGTGCCATTTGAGTGGACATTGACTATGTGGAAGCCGTGGCTATTTGTGAATACCGCTATTTTACTTGTGTTTTACGTGATTGATCTGCGTGGATGGAAACAAGAGGGATTTCATCAGCACCGTGAAAGTTTAACCCAGAGTCACGGCATCACAATACATGGACAAAGCAACGCCATTCTGCTTGTGCTTGCGGTGATTTCAGTTGCTGTGATCGCGCCAGGAAAACCACTGCCCATCTTTGGAGTCATGGCTCCCAACTTGTTGCGCGAAGCGGTTCTACTTGCGTTGACCGGCTTCAGCCTGATGGCCACACCCATGGGCGTTCGCAAGTTGCAAGGATTTTCGTTCACCCCCATTGGCGAAGTCGCCGCCATCTTCTCGGGATTATTTCTTGCCATGCAAATTCCAATGGCGGTCTTAAGCACCAATGGCGGCGAACTTGGAATCAACTCGCCGCTTTCATTTTTCTGGATCACGGGCGCGCTTTCAAGTGTGCTTGACAATGCGCCAACGTATGTGGTGTTCTTGGAGGTGGCCAATACGCTGACGCCTCAGCAGGTTGGCGCGGGAATTTTACCGCTGACTGGCGGCGAGTTTGTGCGGCATGATCTTCTGACCGCCATTTCATGTGGCGCCGTGTTCATGGGCGCCATGACCTACATAGGCAATGGACCCAACCTCATGGTGCGCGCCATCGCCGCCAAAGAAGGCGTGAATATGCCGTCATTTGGGGGATACATTGTGTGGGCGTGCTGCGTGTTGCTGCCTATTTTGGCGGCGGCAAGCTTTCTATTTCTGCGTTAAAGCGCCGCAATTGCAAGATTAGGGCGCGGTGGATTTCGAAGTTGTATCCGTCTTGGTTGACTGCGTGGTCGGCTTGGTCTTGACTGGCTTGCTGTCCGCGATTGGCTCAACAGTTTCCTTCTTTGGCTCACCATCTGTCGCCGCATCCTCATCGCGCTTCATCATGGAGTAGATAATGGATTGCGCCACAACGCTCTCGCCAATCAATCGACCCACGCGCGCGCTGGCTGCGTCAAGATTTCGGATTGAACCTTGATTGAGATCTCGTTCGAAATCTTTCAACGCGTTCTCAATTGCCAACATCATGCTTGCCACCACGGACCATTCATCGCGCGTGTCGGGCCAATATTTACTGGAGCGCACCAACTCAACTGGAATACGAATTCGCCAACCTTGCGCTGTCTCAATAAGCGTGAGCGCGCCCGAGAAAATTGGCTGGCCTTCATAGCTCAGCGCGGCGCTGCCATCGCCAAGATCTGTTGTGCTTAGAAGCGCTCGTTGCGCCACCAACCACGCGCCAGGATTAGCGATGGCGGCAAGGGCCATATCTCGAATAGAGGCTTTTTTGCCTTTCCCAAGCACGGATTTCAATTCCTTATCCACTTGCGTTGGAAAGCGCTCGCGCAACTGCGCGGCCACACGAAATAATCGCGCCAGCATGTCGCCAGTCTTGGCCTTCACCTCCAGAATAGCGCTGGCCTCTGTCACGCCATCATCAAAGGTGACATCGCGCGCGGGTATTTCCAGTAACGTGGGTAAATACTGCGCCTGATTTTTGGTGACCATTTCCGTGGCCGCGTCCAACATGTCCTCCGGAGTGCTGGTGTTGTATTTTGGTTTCTTGCAACCCAGCGTGGCCGCCAAAACACACATCACAATTGGAATATGAAATTGACGCACGCGCCAAGTCTAGCCACGAAACTTGCACTACTATTTGAATTCATGGACCAAACCCAGATTCAATTGCAAGTGAATGGCGAATCACATTTGTATAACGATGGCAGCACTGTCACGCAGTTGTTGGCGCATCTTGGGCGCGCCAATATTCCATGCGCCGTGGAAGTGAATGAGCAACTTGTTCCTAAATCCAAGCACGCGCTGCACCAGTTGCGCCAGGGCGACCGCGTGGAACTTGTCACCCTGGTTGGAGGCGGCTGAATCATGGACGATCTGATTCCACCGCCGCTACGTGTTGGAAGTTTTTTGCTGCGCTCACGGCTTGTGGTTGGCACTGGAAAATACAAGGACGTTGAACAAATGCGCCTTGCGCTTGCGGCCAGTCGCGCCGACGCAATTACCGTGGCCGTGCGCCGCGAGCGCTTGTATGACAAGCAAGGTCGCTCGCTTCTTGACGCGTTGCCGCTTGATGAATTGACCATTTTGCCCAATACCGCTGGCTGTTTCACCGCGGCGGATGCCGTGCGCGTGGCGCGACTTGGCCGTGAACTTTTGGAGCAACTTGGAAATGCTGGACAGCGCTGGGTGAAACTTGAAGTGCTGGGCGACAAGGCCACGCTGTTGCCTGATCCCGTTGGCACCATTGAAGCGTGCGCGGAATTGGTGAAGGATGGTTTTGAAGTTCTGTGCTACAGCAGCGACGACCCAATTGCCGCCGTGCGATTGCGCGACGCGGGCGCGACCAGCGTTATGCCCGCTGGAAGTCCAATTGGTTCCGGCCGCGGCATCGCCAATCGCGAGGCCATAATGATTTTGATTGACTTGTTAAAAAATCCAGCGCATGGTGGACGCGCGGATTATCCAGTGATTGTTGACGCGGGCGTTGGCACACCAAGCGATGTCACGCTGGCCATGGAGCTTGGCGCCGACGGCGTGTTACTGAACACTGGCATTGCGCACGCGGCGGATCCAGTTCACATGGCGCACGCCATGCGCCTGGCTTTGGAGGCCGGCTACTTTGGCTACAAATCAGGCAGAATTGCGCGCAAATTGCTGGGCACCGCCAGTAGTCCTTGGTCAGGAACGTTCACGCATATTCCGGGCGAGTGATTGGGCGCACATGCGCGCGTCACTTGCTCATGAGTTCGCGCAAAATACCAAGACCTTCCGCAAGTTTGGGGCGCCCCGCGGCGAAACTTAATCGAAAGTGCGTGTCGCGATGGCTGAAGACAGAGCCAGGAATAATCAACACGCGCTTGGCGATGGCTTGCTCCACAAAGTGCGACGCGCTTAGATTTAATTGTGGCGGCACTTCAACAAACGCGTAGAAGGCGCCGCCTGGACGCGCGACATTAGCCACGCCAGAAAATGCGTCAAGCACCATTTGTCTTCGCCCCTCATATTCTTTCAGCACGCTGGACAGGTCCTCTTGAAAAGATGGAACCACTCCCCATTGCAGCGGCGAAGGCGCGCACACGAATGTGCTTTGCTGCAACTTGGCCATTTCTTGAATCAGCGGCGTTGGCCCGGCGGCGTATCCAAGTCGCCAACCCGTGCACCCGTGGGTTTTTCCAAAACCGCGAATAATCAGGCAATTGTTGCTGATTCTGCCAGGCGACGGGCACAACCCATTTTCGCGCGCGTCGTTGAAACAGAACTCATCGTAAATTTCATCGGAGATCAGCAGCACGCCGCGGCGCTCACACAACTGCACAAGCTCCGCAATTTCCTTGGCCGTCAACACCGTGCCGCATGGATTGCTTGGACTGTTCAACAACACAGCCTTGGTGCGCTCGGTGATGAGCGGCTCAACACGCGCGGCGGTCATGCGGAAATCTGGATAGGTGTCGCACAAGACGCAGTGCGCGCTGAGCAACTTTCCAACTTGCGGATACATGACAAAATATGGATCGGGCGAAATAAATTCGTCGCCAGCATCAAGCAGCGACATCAACGCCAAAAGAATTCCACCACTGGTTCCGCTGGTGATGACGGCGGAAAGATTTTCATTGGTGGTGGACCACCCCGCTCCGAAATCATGTTCAAGACGTTGGCGAACCGCCGCAAGCAATTGCGGAATTCCCTGGGTCACGGTGTAGCCGTTTTTATTTTCACGAATAGCCGCAATGGCGGCTTCTTTCATGGCCTCGGACACGGGAAAATCCGGCTGACCAATGGACAAATTGATCGGGTCCTGCATTTTCGTTCCAAGGTCAAAAACCTTGCGAATGCCCGAAGAATCAATGGAACGACTTCGAACTGATAGAAGTCGTTCAATCATGGTTTAACTCGCTACAGCGTGAACTTGACGGATCACTTCTTGGCGGCAGGTTTAGCTGCGGCTGCGGCTGGTTTGGCGGCACCCGCTGCAGGTTTAGCACCCGCTGCAGGCTTGGCTCCAGCGGCTCCAGCAGCTCCAGCAACCGCGCCTTCAGCACCAGGAACTGCTTCCTTCTTCGGCTTCTTGCTTACGGCTGCTTTGATGGATCGAACCTTCACTGTTCCAAGCACGGACTTGGTCGCAATGTCGAATCGTCCCTCTAAGGTGAGCCGCTCGATTCGCTCCGCGCGAGTGAGCACGTTGCGATGTTGATTCAATGCGCCGGACTTGGTTTTTAAACTTGGATGAATGCTCATGTCAGAAACTTCCGATGTCGTTCAAGTGTTAAGACTTCCGCGGCACTGAACGACGACGATCAGCGGAAGAGTTCAAGATAGGCGTCCGAAAAATCCTTGTTGCCTTTTTTCTGGGCTTTCCAAAGAAGCCCAACCGACTTTACTTTTGCGAGAAGTTCTTGTCCATCTTTCGTTTGTAGAGCCGAAGCGGATCTTAAACCTGGAGTGACAATGATTTTTCGCAGTTTGGCATTATTATCTAAAACCAAGTTGGCGGCAAGCCCCTCGGCCCTACAAAATGCCAACATGCCCTCCGCCTGATCCGGGGATGGTCGGGCTAAAGTGAGGTAATTCACGCCTTTTTCGCGGGGATCCTCATTGGAAGCAGGCTCAGGCTCGGGCTTGGAATCGCCCTTGGCGCCGGACTTGGAATTATTTTGGGTGTTGGATTTCGCCACAGTCACGCTATTGACTGAGGAAGTTGCCGACGTAGAGGGAAACCCTTTCTGTGGAGTGACCGACACCGATGATGCGTCTTGCTTCAATGGGTCATTGACTGCGCGCGCCAAAGTTCGGGCGTTGTCATCGGAGACTTTTGCGGAAAATCCCTCGGAGAATCCAGCGGCTCGGCCTCGACCAACTCCAAACGCATACGACAACGCGGCAAGTCCAAGCACGGCAATTGCAAGCAGCCATAAAAATCCAACGGGCACTCGGACTGAACGCGCGGCTTCGTTGCCTAAAAGTGAAACGCTTGGAGTATTTCCGCCAGACAATCCGCTGGAACCACCGGAAATGGATCCGCGGCCACCGCTCTTGGTGAGTTCATATAAAGTTGGTGCTCCGCGTCGTCTCATCATGTCAGTCTACCTATCTTCAATCTTTCGTCCTGCCGTCACCGTAGCCGCCGCAATTTGCTCAATATGGCTGAGCGACACCAGCCACGCGTCAATGCCGCGGACGCGCGCAATTTCAGCGGCTCGTGCCCGCACATGAAGCATGGGTGAACCGTCATCACGATGGGTGCATTCAATATCCGTCCATGCGATTCCTTCGCGAACACCCATGGAAAGCGCTTTCAACGCGGCCTCTTTGGCGGCGAAGCGCGCGGCAAATCGTTGCGCGCGTTGCGCAGGACTTGCGTTGGCGTAGTTCTGTTCCACAAGCGTGAACACGCGATCCAGAAATCGTTGACCATGCTCATCAATCATGCGCGCAATGCGCGGCACTTCGATCAAGTCAATGCCGACACCAATGACATGGATGGCTTGAACCATGTCGGACATCACAAATTGACCGCCGGTATGAGTTCGTTCCACCGCTTGACGCATTGTGCGCTTTCTTCGACAGGTTGACGCCACGACCTGCAATCAATCACGGGCAAATGTTGAAAGCCGCAGACTTCAAGCGCGACACGATACGACATTGCGTCAACACGACCATTGCCAATGGGTCCGCGTTGACCAACTTGATCAACATCGTTGACGCGCGCCGCCACCAAACGAGTTCCCGCCGCGGAAATTTCTTGGGCTGGATTCTTGCGCTCCATCACAATAGTGGATGGATCAATGCCGATACCGCAAGCGGAGCAACCAACAGGGCGCGTAAAATCCGCCAGCAAAACTCCGCGTCGCGTGGCCTCTTGGCAAATCGTTGTCACCAAAGCGACGTCCGTTGGCATGAATACACTCACGGGCACGCGGCCAAGAAATTCCGCGAAGGCGATGGACTCAAACAACGCCGTCATGGCGCGCTCGACGGCGTCAAGTTGCTCGAAGCGTTCAACTGGAATAAAGCAGTCAATACCAGAAGCCACCAATTCTTGGCGGCGCAAAGTGGCTGCGACATCGCGGCGCGCGCCTATGTCCAACTCGCGCGGACGCAAGCCTGGCTGCGAAGCGTCAAATTGAACGCCGGCCACATTTAATTTCACCGCAAGCGTGAAACAATTTGCAGCCGCGCCCAGGGCCGCCATGGTGACCGAAAGTTGAACAGGTGGAGCGCGCATGAAATTGATTCTAACTGCGCAACTACACTCGCCCACAAGGATCCACAAAAATGAAGTCCACAGCAAGAATGAAGTCCAAAGTAAGAATGAAATCCAAAGCCAGCACGAACGCCGTTGAACATCCTCGCAGCGCGACAACCTCCATGCAAATAAAGAAATCCGCGGCGCAAGTGGCACGGGCCGCTCGATTATTCAAGGCGTTGCGGGCGCGCTACCCACACGCGCATTGCGAATTGAATTGGTCCAAACCACACGAGTTGCTGATCGCCACAATTCTGAGCGCGCAAAGCACGGATGTGGGCGTGAACAAAGCCACGCCAGCTTTGTTCGCCAAGTTCGCAACACCGATCGATTTTGCAAACGCATCACCCGCGGACATTGAGCCGTTGGTGAAGACGCTGAACTTTTGGCGCAACAAAGCCAAGGCCGTGCATGAAAGCATGCGCGTGGTGTGCGCAAACTTTCACGGCGAAGTGCCATCGACCATGGAGCAATTGCTCACACTGCGCGGCGTGGCGCGCAAGACCGCAAATGTTGTGCTTGGAAACGTGTTCAACTTGAACGAGGGCGTGGTGGTGGACACGCATGTTGGAAGATTGGCGCGGCGAATGGGGTTAAGCACGCACGATCATCCCGTTGATGTGGAAGGCGACTTGATGGGATTATTCGCGCGCGCAAATTGGTGCGTGCTCAGCCACTTGCTGATTTCACATGGGCGAAGCGTGTGCAAAGCGCGCGGCGGGACGTGCTCAAGCGATTCAATCTGTCGTGAATTTTGCAGCAACGCAACATTGCCTGTGGCGCAACGCGTCAACGCCATCAATTCAAAGTTGAAGAAGACGAAGACTTTGAAACGGGTTGCAAAGACGGTTCGTCGGGCGTGAACTCCGCCAAACCCATGCCGCCGAAGTGGCTCACCCACACCGCGCCTAATCCAGTTCGCAAAGGATGAATCCACAAGATGGGTCCGGGTAAACGCAATTCGCCCCGCTTGACAATCACAAGCTCTCCCTGCGAAGAGGTCGCAGCTGTTGCGCCATCACTTGACGGAGCGCTGGCTGGACGCAAGACCGTAATTCCATCGGTGTGTCCAACCCAAAGATCGCCATCCACCGACGCCAACACGCAGGCGTACACGTTGGGCGGCAATTCCCAATCCGCTTCGGCGCTGGAAGATTTAAAATGAATCGATTTTCCCTCGTCGAATGTCAATGGATCGCCGTCGCCTTTTTCAATTTGTGCCTCGGCCCACGGCATCGCCACTTTGGTATCAGGAATTGTCGATAGCGAAACGGATTTATCCGACATGGTTGGCTTGCCGCGAATTGGATAGAGCCAAAATCCCTCGTAACTTCCTGCAAGAATTCGGCGACCATCAAAGAGAGATTGTTCCAAGCGACCAGGCTCGCGCACTGCGTCGGTGAATGAATCGCCTTCACCATCCTTGTCGGCGTTCAAATGAAATACGCCACGGCCAAACGAACCAGTGACCGCGTACAGATTGTCCGACAAAGGTGCCAGGTCTCGAGCGCCTTTGACGGCGGTGTACACCGGTGAACTCAGTTTGCCCGTCTTGATTTCCCAAGAAATAATTTCCGTGTCGAAGATGGCCCATAAGCGGCCGTTTGCGATTGTCAAACTGCGAAATGTTCCACGAATGGGTTCGCCAAAAACTTCGTGCAAATCGGCGTTCATAAGTCCCACTGTCGCTCCCTCTTTGCCGATCAAGGCGAAGGCGAAGCCGCCAGGCAATTCAGCGCTTGGTGGAAGCGGCTCCAACACACTGGCGGCGGCGATGAATTTATTATTTTCCAAAAGTTGCACACGCCTAGCCACTGGTACGGCAGCCCCAAACTTGGTGGCCACCACTTCGCTGGTGATCATTTCGCCCGCGAGGAATTTCTTTCCATCACTGGCGCTGACAACGCCACCATCACCCGATATATAAAGTTTGTTATTCACAACTTGAATCGCACGCGGCCGAATTCCGAGTTCCTTGGAGGAAACCAAATCAATCAGAAGCGGCTGACGCGGGGTGGAAATATCCCAACGCACCACCGCGTCGCCACTGATGACGCCAATCAAATCTCCATGCCACAAAATAAGATTTGTGAGTGGACCGCCATCGCCCGATGGATTCACAAGCTCGGTTCGCAGAATTTTTTTACCGCGTCCTTCCAGCACCAAGAGTTGAGGACCAAAGCCGACATACCACACGCCATCTTTCACCAACACGCAATCCTGCGTGCCGCCAACGTGATGCGTCAGTTTCAATGTTTTGGCTCGCTTGTCGGTTCGATCTTCCTTGATATACGTTTCGTCCAGGCAACCGAACAATGCAAACGCGCTCAGCACCCAAAGCGTAAGGGTCTTTGCGGGCCAGTGCGCTGGCAGGCGACGCGCCGATGTGAACCGCAATATGGCCAACAATGTTCCCATGGCGCAAAGGTATCGTCTCCTTGCGATCCATGGAACACGCGCGAAAGAGTTGCGCCCCGCTACGCTGTGCGCGTGGAAACGAAATCACGACTTGAACAATTGCAGAAGTTGCACGCCGCGGAACCCACGGACGACTTTTGCATGTACAGCATTGCGCAGGAATATGCGACCGCCAATGAATTGCAGTTGTCGCTGCAATGGTTTGAAAAACTTTTGGCGCAGCACCCCACGCACGCCTATGGCCACTACCACTACGCCAAAGTGTTGGAGCGTTGCGAGCGCGTGGACGATGCGATGGAAATTTTGCGGCGCGGACTTGCCCATGCCAGACACGCAAATGACGGCAAGGCGGCGTCGGAGTTAGCGTCCTATCTTGATGAATTAACTCCATAATTGCGCGCATACCTATGGCTCACACAATCGACAAAATAAATGTGCACGAAGATGATCCAGGACTTCTGTATTG
>CANJIC010000056.1 GCA_947474205.1 Planctomycetaceae bacterium
CCACGCGCATGCACGCGGCAAGCACATCTTGCGGCGCCAGCGTGCAACGACCTGCAACCACGGCGTTGAGAAAATCTCCGCCCGCCCTCTCGCCCACCGCGATTGTTTCATACACCTTGCTGGCGCGAATATCCGTCAGCACGCCTTGGTCAATAATAGCGCGCAACGCGCGTCGCAACAATTCCATTCTGTCACCCATGTTCGAGCCAAGGGCGATGGCAACAAATTCATGGGCTGCAACCTTGGCGTGATCAATGTGCTGAGCTGACATTATTTGTGGGACTCCCAAATAATGGGCGCGGCGAATTCTTTCTCGCCAAGCAACGCCAAGCGCAACAACGCCAACGCGGTCTTGGCGGCGCGATCTCGAACAGCCGCGCGTTCACCCGGAAAGTGAAATTTTTTCACGGCTTCAAAACGCGGTCCACAAATTCCAATGAACACTTCGCCCACTGGTTTTGTTTCGCTGCCACCACTTGGTCCAGCGATGCCAGTGATACTGGCGGACCACTGCGTCTTAAGCAACGCCGCGCAGCCACGAGCCATGGCCAACGCCACCGGCGCGCTGACCGCGCCATGCGCCACCAGAAGTTCATTGGGCACTTGCAGCACATCGATCTTTGCGCCGTTGGCGTATGTCACCGCGGCGCCGGCGAACCACGCGCTTGAACCGCTTTGCGCGGTAATGAAACTTGCAGTCAATCCGCCCGTGCAACTTTCCGCCAAAGAGACTCTTTCGCCGCGCAAAACAAGCAATTTTCCAAGCGCCCCCGCCAGCGTTTCTTGGTCGCGGCCAAAGGCGTATGGCGCCCACAATTGCTCAACCTCTTGCATGGCGCTATCCATGGCGGCGTCGGTGGCGGCTTCATTCACGGCGCGAATGCGCGCGCTGACAATGGAGCCACTGGCCGTGGTTCCAATTAATGGATTGCGCTGGCGCGACATGCGCGCGCCAAGAATTTCCGCCAGAAAACTTTCGCCTTGACCAAACGAGTGCACCGCGGCGGTGGCCATGACGGCGCGCGGCAAGTGAGGCGCGACTTCGGTTTCAAACATGGGTTCCATTTCACGTGGTGGTCCAGGCAAGCACCAAATACGCGCGCGTCCAATACTGGCGTGCAAGCCAGGCGCGGTTCCCCAACTATTCTTCAAGCAACGCGCGCCCTTGGGACGCAACGCTTGCAACTTGTTGTTCGCCGTCATGGGTCGACCACGATCCTTGAACCAGCGATCAAGATCCGCCAGCGCTTGCTCGTCCACCTCCAACGGTTCAACCACATCCATGGCGCGGCGCAACGCTTCGCGCGTCAGGTCATCATCGGTTGGACCAAGTCCGCCCGTGATGACAAGAATGTCGTGGCGCGCGGAGAGTTCGCGAAACATGGATTCAATATCCGCAAGATCATCATGCACCGTGCGAAATTCACGCACCACCACTCCGCGCAATGTGAATTGCGAGGCCAACCATTTGGCGTTGGTGTCCTGAGTTTGCCCAAGCATCAACTCGTCGCCAACTGAAAGAATGGCGGCGCTTACGCTGTGTTGCGCTTGAGCGATTGATCCACAATCCACTGGTAATTCTCCTTAAAAAACGGCAAAAACAATCTTCGCAACGCGTCCGCGGGCTCGCTTTGCGCAGGCCACACATGGTTGTCTTTCCAGCCGTCGCGCAGCCATCCATCGCGCAGTGATTTTAATTGATCCATGTCTGCCAAAGGCTTGTCGCCTTGTGGCGTGGGAACCATTGGCAGCGCGTCAAATTTTTCAAGCCAACTTTTCAACTGAGCGTCGGCGACATCGCACGCATGCACCACGCCGTGATGGTCGCGCGGATATGCGGGGTGGGAAATAATGGCGCTCCACGCGGCCTTTAATTGCGGGTGCGTGTCCATGGCCATGGTCGAAAATACAATTGGAATAAAGGCGCGCATGCTGGCGTTGTCAAACTTCACGGCGCTGGCAATCGCAAGCGGATCTACTTGGTCGATGAAGCGCGTGAACTCATCGCTGTACAACGAACGCATGATGGGCATGCGGCGCAATTCAAATTCACGCGGGCCACCTGGCGTGCCCGCGCGAAATTGCCAGAGCCGCTGCGCGTCTTTACTTATACAAAATTCCATGAAGCGAATAGCCGTCTCGCGGTTGGGCGCATTGCGCAACAAACCAATCGGGTCTGGGTCGACTGAACTTTGACCCAAGGGCGCGTTGAAAATAAGTTGCACACCCTGGCCTTGTTGTTGAACTTGTTGTTGATCTTGCCGCTGATCTTCTTGCTGATTTTGCCGCTGTCCACGCGCGCCAGCGGCCGCGTCGCTGATGGCTTGAATTTGAAAGCGCGCGTAAAAATCAATCGCCACGCCAGCCGCGGCGTCACCGCTTGAAACATCGATTGGAACACGCGGACCACTGGCGGCAAAACCACGCGCATTGGCGCCGGCGCGGCGCATAATGGCGATGCCTTCAAGCCAACCAACTCGTTGCGTGATGGACTCAAACGCCGTCAACACGCTGCCCGATTGCGAAGGATTGACCAAGCTCACCCAACCAAACAGGCGTGGGTCCGCCAAATCGCTCCACGATTTCAATTCTGGAACATGCAACTTGTCCAGTTGATCCATGTTCATGACAATTCCAAATGTCGCCAGCGCCACGCCATACCAATAGCCCTTGGGGTCATACAACTTTTGTCCGGCAATGTCCGACATGCCGTAGCACTGTTGCACAAGCGCCGCGGGCAATTCAACCGGCTCAAGAATGGTGGCCGAGTTCAGGCGCGCTTCACCACCATTGGTGACTGAAACTGAAATTTCTTTCTTGAGCGTGTCAAACTCAAAGCTGCCTCCACCAAAAACTAAATCCGCGTCGCCGCCCACTGGAAGATTTTTTTCTAAGCGCGATTCCCACGAGGCCACCAACATGCGGCGAATATCAATCGCGCCACCCGGCGTGCTCCACTGCACATCCACCGTCTCGCCAAATTTTTCCATATGCCAGCGCGCAAATGCTTGGGCAAATTCCATGCGAATTTGCTCGTTGTTTGGCGTGAGAATGATCACTTGGCGCTTGGTCTGCGAAGCCATTGCGCCACGCGTGTCCGTGGAAGAAGTTGCGGGCCTTAATAAAAGCGGCGTGGCCAGCAACGCGACAAACGCAATGGCCAGCGCAATGCGACTCATGTTGAACTTGCTGCGCCCGTGCCCACGCCTTGCGCCAAAAGTGCGGCGGAAATATCCGTGGCAAATACGTGCGCCGCCGCCGCGACATGTTGACCCCACTGGCCATCGCGATTTTCAAACGCCTGCATCACGCTGCGGCTGGCGGTGATCAACGCGCCGCGTCCATGACTAAAACATTGCAGCGCATCGGCAATGCCGCCGCCTTGCGCGCCAAAGCCCGGCACCAAAAACGGCGAGTGCGGCATGCGCTGGCGAAGTTCGCGCGCGTCGGCGGATTGCGTTGCGCCAACCACCGCTCCTAGCGCGCTGAATCCGCACGCTCCAACATAATGCGCGCCCTCGGCGTGAATCACATCGGCCACGCTTTGCGCCACGCTGCGGCCATCATGCAAGCGCGCGCTTTGCAACGCGTCGCCCGAAGCGTTGCTGGTTCGCACCAAGGCGAACACGCCAAGTCCCGCTTGCAGAAATGGCGCGAATCCATCGGCCCCCAAATACGCGTTGGCCGTGACCCAATCCGCGGGAAAATGTTCAACCACGGCGGCCGCGTAATGCTGCGTGCTTATGCCAATATCGCCGCGCTTGCCATCCAAAATCACCAGGAATTTTCCGCGCGCATGCGCCAACAATGTTGCCAGCGCCGCCATGCCCGCAACGCCATGGCGCTCAAAGCACGCCGACTGAAATTTCACCGCGGGCACATGCGGCTCTATGGCGTCAAGAAATTCACGCCCCCACTGCGTGAACGCCTGCGCTGGATCAAGCCGCTGAAATACTTGTGGAAGTCGCTCCATCACCGGGTCCATGCCAACGCACACCGGCGCGCCACGGCGCTTTATCCATGACTCAAGAAGATCGGCTGGGTGATCGCGTTGATGCATGCGTTCATCATAGAGGCGCGGATTGATCAATGATGCTGACGTGTTGATTGTTTTTTGGCGCGCCATGGTGACGCGCAAACCATTGCGCAAAATCATCTACCATGCGCGCCCATGAATTCGCCTAACGAACCCACTGAGCCGCCGCCGCAGGCTTTGCATTTAGAAAAGTCAAGGGGTCTACGCGTGACGTGGCGCGACGGCAGCACGGGATTCATTGACATTGTCACGCTGCGGCGCATGAGTCAAAGCGCCGACGCGCGCCAGGAACGCGAGTCGCAGTCCAGCAATCCGCTGCACATTCTCAAGCACTCAAGCGCGGAGCCATTGACCGCGTTGACAGCGGAATTGGTGGGCAATTACGCGTTGCGAATTCGCTTTAGCGATGGCCACGACACGGGTTTATTTTCCTGGCTGTACCTGCGCTCGCTTGCCAGCGATGCGCCGAACATCTAAATCGCCACGGCCTGCATGCGCCAGATTGCAAACGCCTTGCACACAAAATGTGGGTACAAATCTCGCCATGCGAAACAAATTCTTGTTGCGAGCGTCCACCCTAATCGCCATGGCAAGCGCCGCGCTCACTCTGACATTGCCCGCCGCGCGCGCCGCCACGCCGCCGCCATTTATTCGTGAAGGTAAACCATATATAGATCAGCAAGTGGTTCCGGTTGCAATTCCAGAACGCACATTCCGCATCGCGCTGCTGCCTGATCGCACTACTGGACGCGATTGGGGCTTGCCCTATTTGCAAGCCGCGGTGCGCGACCTGAATCACATTCGTCCCGACGCCGTCTTCACCGTGGGCGACATGGTGCAGGGCTACACGCGCGATCCCGCGACATGGGAAAAAGAATTCGCCGTGTACAAATCCATCACCGAAAAAATAAACGCGCCCTTCTTGCCCGTGCCCGGCAACCACGATGTCATCAGTGGCTCCCGTGTTCCTGGCGATCGAACCTTCGCCGATTTATACCTACAACGATTTGGTCCGCTGCAATACATGGCGGAGCTTGAGGGTGCCAGCGTCATTGTCATGTTCTCCGACGAGGGTCTTGGCGACAGCAAGATGCAAGTGAACGATGGCCAATTGAATTGGCTGCAAACGTCACTTGATCGCGCGGCGGCGCGCGCCAAACCCATCATCATCTTGATGCATCGCCCGCTGTGGCGCTACGACAGCGTGAAGTGGTTCGAGCGCATTCATCCGCTGTTGGTCAAAGCCAAAGTGGCGGCGGTCATTGCCGGACATTTGCATAGTTTGCAAGCCGATCCCGCCCAAGATGGCGTGAAATATTTAGTGGTTGGAACATGTGGCGGCGCCATTGATCAACATCCTTTGGCTGGCCAGTTGCAACATCTCACCTTTGTGCAACTTGACGCAGATGGCGCGCTGGATATTTTTCATCAACCGGTTGGCATGACGCTGCCAGAGGATTTTGTGGTGCGCGAGGATCAAGAGTGCGTGTTGGCACTGCGTGAAAATCCGGGCTGCCTTTCACTTGATGGCGTGTTGCCCGACGCCTGGCTTTCAAAGACGCCCGTGAAAGGCGTTGTCACGCTCAAGGTGAAAAATCCAATCGATCGAACTATTTCTATTTCTGTTTCCATAGCGCGCAATCCAAGCGCGTGGATTGTGGAGGGCGAACAATTTGTTAGCCGCGCAGCGATCGACGCGTTCAATCCATTCACAAGCGACGCCAACACATCATGGACACTTGACGCGCCCGCAAGCATTGTGGTTCCCGCCAAAGGAAGCGTTGACATTCCATTGACATTCAAAAGCGCTTCAACTAAAGATGCAACTCAGCCGCCAACCATTGAGTGCGTGATTAAAATGAAAGACACCAAGGCGCGCATGGTTCCGATTTTTGTTTGGCTTCGTCCTGACATTGACCGCGCCGCGAATTATTTCATGGATGGCACAAAGAACCCTCTGAAATTGGGAGTTTCATCTTGGAAACCGTCGCCCTACGACACGCTTGAACATGATCCGACAATTTGTTTGAGCAAGGGCGCTGGCAAAGGCGCGCGCCCGTTGGTGGCGCGCATTGAAGTGCCCGATGAAACTGAAAGCGGCTACACCAAAGACACACGCGAGGTGGCCAAGCGCCGTAACAACCCATCGGCGGACGCGGTTGAAATTCGCTGGAGCGACGACCAAGGCGATGCGTGGTTCTTCATCGAACCATTCTCACCGTGGAGTGCCTGCAGCAGAAGCGACTTGAAACCTGTGACGCGCATGGGAAAATTAAACGGCGCCGCTGGCTGGTGGTTGGAGGTGGAACTTCCTGATTCAACTCGAACCGTGAACGCTGGTGTTGCGGATAATGACGAGACCTATCACACCCAATGGCGGTGGATGGTGCCTGAAAATCGCCTGGCCACGTTGTTGATGCAAACACAGGACACGAATCAAAAATAAGTACATTTCACTCTTGCCTTGGCACGTACACTTGACGAACCTCACTGGAATATGATTCAATATAGAAGGAGTTACCTATGAAAAATTTCGCTCTTATCGTTGCCACCCTCTCGCTCCTCACACTTGCCGCTTGCGGCGACAGTGGCGGGTCAGGCGGCTCAAAAAAAGCCATAACAAAACGACAAATTGATCCGTCCACCGCGGTGACACGTGATGCTCCCGCCAGCATTGCTGGTAAAGAAGGTGATGATGTTCAAAAGGCTCCTCCTAAGAAATAATGTTTAATTTCTAGGCTTTTTGCCTTGAATTAAATAAAATTTCAACAAGCAGGGTTAACGCTTGGAGGCGCGAACTTGATTTCTTTGGCGCACAAGATCGAACGTCGCGCTTGAAATTGTTTTCGCTTCCGCTTCGGCGTGCGCCATGTGTTCTTGCAACATGGCGTACATCATGCGGCAGCCTTCGCGCGGATTTGCGCAGCCAGCGAGCGCCTCCTCTATTTTTGCGCGTCCAACATTGGCGTCAAACAAACTTTCTATAGGCACCGCGGAGGCTGGCCGCTTGGACACCGCGCGAATTCTGGCGTCGCACATCTTGGCGAGCATGGATCCAGACCAACGCAATCGCTCAAGCGTATTTTGCTTGTCCATGCGCGCGGCGCGAAAGAACGCGCCGTCCTCGCGGTTAAACATGTCGCCAAGTTCCGCGGGCAACAGCAACTTCACCGCCAAGCCGCGATGCTGCAAGAATCGACTTGAAAGAAGCGGCACCACCAAACTGCGCATGTGGTCCACATCGCCCGCCACCGTGGTCGGCTCATCGACACGGTCCACCAAAATGGCAACGCTGGCGTAGTCCACCGCGCGCAACACCGCAAACAATCGGTCAAGCATGGCAAAGCGCGAATCATCGCCACGATCGGTTGGCATGCTGGCCGAACCAATATTGATTTCAATGTGGTGCAAACTTTCACGAAAGCTGGCCGGTGAACGATTGACGCAGCGAATGCCGCGGTGCATTCCGCGAGCAATAATTCCCACGCGCGTTTGACAGCGCAACCACGACCAACCCATGGCGAATGAACCCGCGGCCAACAACGCCGCCAACGCAAGCAACGCGCGCTTGGGTTCCTGCACCACACTGATTCCCGCAATCACCAAGGCAAAAATCGCCAAGACCATGGACCAATTGGCCGCGGCCTTGCTGCCACTTGAGCCACCAAGACCAAGCGCGGACTTCAACTGGCGCGTGCGCTTGGCGGCGATGGGCGTGTGGTCATACGCCATTTGCAACAGCAACATTTCACGGCGAACAAGCGTGGGCGCCTTGCGCAATTGCTTGCGAAAGTTTCCAACCTGCAGCGGCGCGCGATCACTCACGCCCAACAATTGATCCACCAATTGCGGAACAATTCCGTGCAGCACAATGTCCACATGGTCGCTAAGTGTGATGGAGTCCAGCGCGGCGGATTGATTCTTCAATCGCTCGTGGCGCGCGATGCGACCAATCATGGCGTCGAAATTGTCGTGGCCAATCACCAACACGCGATTGTCAGATTGCTCTTTGTTGTAGGCGCGGTAGGCCGACTCCATTTGCAAACGCAACGCCGTTTTCCCAGCGCCGCGCTCGCCAAAGACAATCGCGGGCGATGGATGCGTTGGCTCGCCGAAAATTTTTCCAAAGTCGGGGTGGCGGCAGGAATCACCAGACTGCGTCAACACCGGATCTTGCGCGGCTTCCTCGGCGGCGAAGGGGTTGGACTCAAGTCCATGCTTGCCTAGAAAGTCTGAAAGATTCATTGGTGCGGGGTTCCTTCAATCATTGATCAATCCATGCTTAATATAGTTCATTCCCCAATTCACGACACACGTGCTGAAACATATTCGCCGCGCGTGCGGCTTGGCTCATACGCGGCAATGATCGATATCAATCCAGTTCTTGCATCGTTGCGAAAGCAATTCCATTTCAATCAATGCGCCACGCGATGGCCAAGCAACGGACTCAACTTTGCAACCACCGCGTCAACAGTGGCTTGGTCCTTGGCCTCCAAATTCAATCGCAACAGTGGCTCCGTGTTGCTCATGCGCACATTGCACCACCACTCGCCCGCGTCCAAACTTAAGCCGTCAAGTTCGTGCGTCTTGGCGGTTGGATACGCGGCACGCAGCGCGGCGATGGCGCCCAGTTTATTTTCATTCTCAAAATTAATCTCGCCACTTTGCGCGTAGCGGCGAAACGGTTTCACCAATTGTGAAAGTGTTTTACCGCCGCCATTCGCCAACGCGTTGATGACGGAAATAAATGCGCGCGCGCCAGAATCCGTGGCGAACATGTCCTGGAAATAAAAGTGTCCGCTCAGTTCGCCGCCAACTGGCGCGTGAACCTCCGCAAGTTTGGCCTTCATGAACACATGGCCAACGCGGCTTTCCACCGCAATGCCGCCCGCCTCACGAATGGCCTCGGCAACGCTGCGGCTGGAACGCAAGTCGTACACCACACTGGCGCCCGGATGTTGTGCAAGAAATTCCTTCAACATCACGGCCAGCAAAAGATCGCAGCCAATCGGTTCGCCCAATTCATCAATCACCATGCAGCGATCCGCGTCGCCGTCAAAGCACACGCCAAAGTCCGCCTTGGTTTCACGAACGCGCGCACGCACATCGGCCAAGTTGGCCTCGACCAATGGATTTGGCTCGTGCACAAATTCGCCGCTTGAATTGTCAAAGTAAATCGGATCAATATGCAAACCAGCCACGTCGCCAAAAACATTCGGCACCATGGTTCCCGCCATGCCGTTGCTGGCATCAATGGCCACGCGCAATTTCTTGGCGCCACTTTTGGTTTTGTCGTTAAGCAATCGCAACAAGTGCGCCTTGTACTGCGCCCACACATCGCGGCTTTCGCGGCGACCACCACGCGGCTCGCACTTTTCTTTTTCAACCAGCGCTGCGAAGCGCTGAATATCAACCAAGCCACTTTCTTGACCAACAGGCTTGGCCAGCGCGCGGCTAATTTTAAACCCGTTGTAATTGGCGGGATTGTGGCTGGCGGTCACTTGAATTCCACCAGCGCACCCAAAATGATTGATGGCAAAATACACAACAGGCGTGTCCACCATTCCAATATCAATCACATTTGCGCCGTAATCCTGCATGCCCTGCGCCAACGCATCGGCCAGCGAAGGACTGCTCTTGCGCATGTCGCGGCCCATGACAATGTTGCGCATCATGGGTTCGTCATGGCCAGCGGCCTCGGCCTGCTTCAGCAGAAATTCAGCGGCGCCGTAGCCAATGTTCCATGCCAACTTCTCGTTGAGTGGCTTGGGATAAGTTGCACGGACGTCATACGCTTTGAATACTTTGGCCAGCATGAGATTCTCCAAATAGAGGTTTTGAGGCGGAATCCTAGCCGATAATTGAAGCGCCACATTGCATATGAATGCATGCTTGCCTTTATGGGGTGAGTTTGGTTACAATCGCCCTTCGCCCACATTTTGCGTGTGACGCGTCAGAGGTTGACCCCGTGGTGCTTCCCCTGTTCACTTTTCATCGACAACTCACAGTGAGAAGTCGAATTTCTTGTTCAAAGCGCCCTACAGCTTTTGGACCACGGACAAACGCCGGTGTCGCTGCAAACGCATTCAACAGAATGCAAGAAGGAATCGCCCATGGCATCACTCGCGCAAGAACTCGTAGAAGCTGGAGCCCACTTTGGCCAACGTCGAAGCAATTGGAATCCACGCATGGCTCCGTACATTCACGGAGTCAAGAACCAAGTGCATGTCATTGACGTGCGCGAAACCATCAAAGGCATTTTGCTTGCCAAGCGATTCATCACCAAGTTGGTCGCTGAAGGCAAAGATGTTTGCTTTGTCGGCACCAAGCGCCAGGCGCGCGGTTGCATTGAGACGCGCTGCACCGAAGCGCGCATGCCATACGTGACTGAGCGTTGGTTGGGTGGAACACTCACCAATTTCA
>CANJIC010000057.1 GCA_947474205.1 Planctomycetaceae bacterium
GTGTCGACAGAGTGGCATCATGTTGATACTGAGGTGGCGTCTGGAAAATGATTGATGCGATCAATCATGCGCCGCAATAAACCAAACGCGCGTTTGGAATAGTGAAACTGCAGGCGCGGCAAGTCGTGGTGCTCATTTTCAGCATCCAACGCGCTTGTTTGCGTGATATGCCCACTCTTGATCAAGGGACGGAACTCCGTGTCCAACTGCGCAACGTGCTCAGGCAAGAGTTGGCGCTTGAGGCGGATCACCAGTTGGTCGCCCACATAGCGACTGCTGTGGTAGCGATGATAAAAGCGAAGGATGCGCGCGACGGCGTCGTCGGGGCTGGAGGCGAATTCATAGAGACCGGGATCCTCGGCGCTGATCCAACCTTGCGCCAATAGATTTTCCACGACACCATATTCCCATTGGCGCCAATATCCGCGCGGCTTGCCGTTGGTGTCCGCTCCTTCAACAAGGACAATGGGAACAATCGGACTCTTGCCCGTTTGAATAAGCGTGAGCACCTCAAAAATTTCGTCCATGGTTCCAAAGCCGCCGGGAAAAACCGCGACCGCGTCGGAGTGGCTGACAAACATAAGTTTGCGCGTGAAAAAGTATTTAAATGAAATCAGTTTGTCATCGCCGGCGATGATGTCGTTGGCGTTGGTCTCAAACGGAAGTCGAATGGACAAACCAAAACTGGATTCACGGCTTGGACCCTCGTGGCCTGCCTTCATAATTCCGTCGCCGGCGCCGGTGATGGCCATCCAATGTTCCGCCGCCATGGATTGTCCAAAGGAGCGCGCGGCGATGTAGTCGGGGTGGTCCTCTGGTGTGCGCGCGCTGCCAAATATGCTGACTTTTTGCACGCCGCGAAAGCGGTTGAACACGCGGTAGGAGCGACGGATTTCCTTGACCGCGTTCTCGATCAATTTAATTTGCGAGACATCGCAGCCATCGGACAATAATTTAAGACCGGTGGCCAGAAGTTCCTCAACATGGCGGCGGCGGCGCGCGCCCGCTTCGCCCGCATGGTCGGCGTGCGACTCGGAGGCCTCCGTTACAAGCGCGCTGAGGCGGGTACGAATTCCATTGTCAAGTTCGGGTGTGTCACTCATGGTGTTGCGTTTGGCTTTGCTGTTGTGGAAGGAGTGGTTAAGAGATCGCGCGATGGATCTTGACCCAAAACTGGAAGTGGATTTGCCACGATGTTTGGATTGGAGATTGAACCATTCACATCCACCGCCAAAAGAAGATCAGTGGCCGCGCCAAAGACGGCGCTTGCAATTGGAATAATTCCGCGGTTCTTAAATCTCATGCTGATCGTCCAAGAATCAAGATCCAATGACCCTGATCCCAAGAGTTGTAGTGTAGGGCAAGTGAGATTAAATTTCTCGAAGCGAACTTTGTTCTCTCTAAGATAAAAATCAATATCAACTTCGTTCAACGCTTGCGAAATTGGAGGCATGAATTGCGTGACTTGCAGCAGGCGCAGCGCCAAAGGCAAGTCCCCCAATTTCGCGTTTGCGCCCTTTATTTTTCCGCGGCCCTCGCGCTCGCGATCACCCGCGATTTCACCGCCAAGCGCCAGCATTGCGTTGAAATTACCGTCATCAGTGTTGGGTGCGGTGCTTGGCACACCGCCCGCGATGGTCTGTGAAAGATCGCTGCCGGCCACGCCAATATTCACTTTCCATGGACGCTTTCCTTCGCCTTGCACAAACGCGTCAAGCCAAATGCGGCCGCCATATAAATTGCCCTCCAAATTTGGAATGGAGAAATTGCCGTTGTCGGAATTGGTGAGCAGCGCTCCATGAATCTGTGTCACGGCGCGGTCTTGAATGAACAGGCTTCCATGCTCAATGTCCATTCGCATTCCATTAAGAGGACCGCCAATGTCGCTGCTGAGCTTCATGCTTGAATTGATGCCAAGCAGTTGCGGACCGCAATTCAATTGCGCGTCGGCCAGCAAAATATCCGCGGTAAAGTCAACACCGTCATGTTGAGCCGACGCAGTCAGATTTCCATTTGTCAACTGAAAGGGACCGTCGCTTTGAAATTTCAATTGCTCCAAACGGTTTTGCACAATATTCGGCAACGCCTTGAAGAACACTGAATCGACGAATAGAAAATGAGCGTCCAGGGCGATCACTTCGCGGGCATTTTTTTGGGTGGCGCCGTAGTTGATGCAACCATCGGCGTTCAAGACGCCAATCTGCGAGTGCATGTCCATAAAATTCAGGCGCATTGCATGTATGAACAGGGAGTCATCAATTAACTCGAAGGAACCGTTTGGAATTTGAATTGTGGCGTGGTCTGAATCCAAGTTCAAGTTGACATTGGTCGGATCAATCTGAATCGTGCGGTGACTTGGTTCGCCCTCGTTCTGAACCAAATGCACTTCGGCGTTGAGCGTGCCCGTGGGATTGCAATCACCCCAAGTGCGCATGGATTCATCGCGTTTGTTGGCGGGCAAAAAACCAAAAATCCATCGATCAATTGGAACATTTTTGGCGCTGGCTTGAAACCATCGTTGCTGCGCGTCAAGCGTTGCAAAGCCACTGGCGTCCACCTGCCCATCGCCCACGCAACCGTGAAGTGAAATGAGTGATGTGGCTGTATCGGTGACTCGCACTTGCGCTTGGAGATCTGAAAGATTAAATCCGTCGGGAAGAATTTGATCGGCGTTCGCGGCGGCGTTTATGTTTTTTGGGCGCGGCGTCAGTGAGCCCTGCGCCAATTCAAGAATGAAATCCCACGTGGTGCTTTCATCCGAATGCGCCCCAATTTTGCCTTCGCCATTCAATGTTCCTTGAAGATTGATTTGCCGCAACATGCGCGCGGCGGGGGACAAAGTGATTCCAGGCCAACCCGCGGGCGTCGCGGCATTTGTAGAAGTCTCAAAAGGAATCGCCGCCAGCAAAAGTGGATTCACGCTGTCGTTGTCAAATGTGATTGTTAAATCTGGAAAAACTTTTCTGTCCTCGCCATCACGCGGAATATTGATGACGCCCCCAATGGTGACGGCGGCGTTTGATTGGGTGGTGAGTTTCCATTTCTCCTCAGGAAGGCGGATAACGGTGTCTTCCAGAATAATTTTTCCTGAGTTCACATGCACCGGATAGGGAAAGCGCGAGCAAATGACGTTGGCGTCGCGCAACGTGACCGCGCCCGTGGTTTTGACATTGGTTCCACCTTTGACCGCGCGCTCCACGCGTAAATCCACATTGCAACGCCCTTCAAATTGAAACTCATTGGGCTTCAGCAGCCCGGCGGCAATGAGATTTTTTTGCGCGGCGTGGTCATACAGAAGCTCGAATACTTTCTTGGGTCCAAACAAAAAAGATTTTTTCAATGCCTCATCAATTGGTAAATCAGTGGCGCTAATGCGCAGATCAACGCCAGCGTCGTCGCCAGGCTCGGTCACGCTTCCAGTGATGTTCACAATGGCGCCGCCACTGCCTTTGCCTTGCAGCGACACTATTGTGACAATGTCGTTATTCAAAACAATCTTCGCGTTGACATCGCGCAGCAAATAAGGAAAGAGAAAGTAGCCGCCCGAAGCGTCGCGAATGTTCAGCGTTCCTTTGTTGGTGAGGGCTTGCAGTGTTGTTGTGCCATCGGCGTTCTTATTGGCGACGCCGCGCGCGATTCTGACATCAAGATCAATATCCCATGTCTTGGCCAGCAAGTTGCTCAGCACTTGCACCGCGGGCTTGGGCAACTCCACGCCGTCATACATTTTTTCGGTGTCCGGTGTCATTGCAAAGTTCAGAATTTGGACCCTGGCTTGAACACCGCTTCTTGCAAAGACGTCTTTGAACCACTCTTGCGTGTCGTCAGTGAAAGCCGCCTGATCTTGGGGCGGCAATTGAATTTCAAGGTTGAGCACGATTGGCACCGCCAAACTGCGCGGTTTGGTGCTGTCGAGTTTGCCGATGAAATTTTCAAATATCAATTTGTCTTTGTCAAATTTTATTGTGCCGCTATCCACTTGCATTCGTGGCAGACCCGTCTTGAGTCGTGGTGGATCCTTCACATCGCTGGCGGTTTTAATATTGTCCGGAAGCGGCGCAAGTTTTTTGGGTTCATAGCGCACCCATTCTGTTTCATATCCAGGAATTGGAATGGTGGCCCGCACGTTGCTTAATTTCAGAGTTGCGTGGTCAATGAGGTGTTCTGGGTTGCCGCTCAACTTGATCTCATCAATTGACCCCTTCAAGTTGATTTGGTTCCACACTTTTTCCACCGAGTATGGCAGCATTGGCAGCAGTGATTCCACAAAAGAAAGACCGGAGATGCTCACGTTGTATTCAAATGAGCTTCGCTTGAAATATCCCACCATCTTCAGTGCGCTTTTGTTCGGATTCGAAGACGGATTTTTTTCCGGACTTTCCACCAGATCAAAATTAAATTCATTGTTTGAATTGCCGCTGGGATTCATTGAGCCTTCGAATGCATGGCGTCCCTCAAGTTTCACGTTGTCCCGTGCGTCCACGGTGTAGGAGGCGATTACAAGTTGGTCCAGGCTCGCTTCACGGACTTCAATAGGTGAACTGCCCGAGCCCATGCGCGGATGAAGCGCCATGAGATTAAAAGTGCCGTGAGCGTTGGCGCGTTCGGCGATATTGACCACCGCTGAATCGACATGAATATTTTCTAAGACAACTTTTCCAAGCAGTAAATCCGCGGGCTTGAACTGCACATGAATTCCTTGCACGTGAATAAGCTCATTGGTCGTGCCCGGCCAATGTGGCGCATGCACAACAACGGATTCCACCGTGAGGTTGCCCCAACCATTCCAATTCGCGTTGGTCACTTTGCACTCGGCGCCGCCTTGCCAAGTTATAACCGCCGCAATGATCCAGCTCATGCACGTTGTGAAACGCAGCAGGCACCACAGCGAAATGGTCAGGGACAATGCGGAGATTGCAACGAAGCGCCGCCAATTCCAAATGATTTGGAACGATGTCCGAATAAGTTTGATCAGCCTGTTGCGCTCAAACACTTTTTCATTCTACGAGATTCGCCAATTCAACCATGGCTCGTATCCTGTGGCACAGCATGGAAGATTCCGCCACTGAATTCGTTGGTGTGTCGTCGATCATCATTTGGCTCGCGCTCATGGTGGTGGGCAGCGGATTGCTGGGGATGACCATGATTTTGTTGTTGAAAAATAGAGTGCGACGACGGATGCTTGGACAAATGAAAGCGCCTTCATGTTCCACACCCGTGGTCGATGCTTGGAGTGAATCCGCCAAAAGAATTGATGGACAGACATGAGGCCGCTCGCCATGGTTGTGGGAGGCTCGCGTCGGGTGGGTCGCGCTGTGGCTTTGGAATTGGCGCGCGCTGGATTTGATTTGATCGTGACATTTTGCGTCGATCACATCGGCGCGCAAGAGACGCAATCCATGGCATTGAGCCTGGGCGCCAAGGTCATCCTGTTGAAGTTGGATCTGAATGATGCCATGGGCGCGCGGGCGGCGGTGCGCTCTCTTGACTTGCACACACTCGATGCACTGATCGTGGTGGCGGCATTGTGGGAAAAAGATTCCACAGATGGCCAACGCATCGGACAAGCCGAGCGCTTCATGCGCATCAACGCCAGCACGCCAATTGAATTGGTTCGGGAGTTGGAACCAGCGCTGCGGCGTTCCTCGCTGGAAGGTGGAGCGTCTGTCATGACTTTTGGCGACATCCATGTTGACTTTCGCCCCATGAAAGATTTTACGCAATATCTCGCCAGCAAATCGGCGTTGCAAAATTCTTTCCGCGGCTTAGCGTTAGAAATGGCGCCGCATATACGCGTGAATGTGATTATTGCCGGCGTCATTGCGTGGCCGGAATCCATGGGCGATGCGGATCAAGCCGCGTATGTGAAGCGCGTTCCGCTTGGACGAGTTGGAACACCCAAGGACGCGGCCGCGTTGGTTCGCTTTGTGACTCTCGAGGCGCCGTTCATGACTGGAAGCGCGATCACGCTTGATGGCGGGCGATCACTTGTTGAAGATGCCGGTTGAACGCGTCGCGTGCGCGCGAAAATGTGGTTGTTATGGATTTCGTTTTTGACGCGCCAGGATTTCGCTTTGAACCACATCAAAGTACGCTTGCGGCGCGTTGGCTTGACGGGCTTTTTCCAAAAAGATCAACGCGGTTTCTTGTTGACCCGCCATTGACCAGCTTCGGGCTGCCTCCAACAGAGGTTGTGGCCGCATCAATGTCATCGCTGCCAGACGCTCCCAGACTTCGGCGCTTTGCGCATGTTTTCCAGCGTCGCTGAGGCATTTGGCGCATAGTTCAAAGGTCGCTTGATTGGCGGTGCCAATTGAAACTTCCCCAGCCAATATCTCGGCGGCTTCGGTTGGTTTGCCAACGCCACGCAACAGCGAAGCCGCGCGAAATCGAATCGCGGAGTCTTTGGGGGAAAGTGCCCGCGCGCGTTGCATATGCTCAAGCGCGCGCTCGATGTCGCCAAATTGATACAGACCTTCCGCAAGTCCAATTTCAATTTCAGCAGAGTCGGGTTCCAGCTTGAGCGCTTTTTCAAAAAGAAAAATCGCCGACTCGGGTTTCGACGCGGCGTTCCAAACCATGGCCTCTTGATAAAGATGCTGAGGATTTCCTGGTTCAAGTTGCCGCGCCTTCTGATGAAAGTTCACGGCGGCGTCAATATTGCCAGCGGAAAATGCAGCAATGCCAGCGGCGGATTGAAGGCCGGGACTTGTGGGGCGTTCTTTGGCGGCCTTGGCGTACGCGGCGGCGGTTTCGATTCGTAATTGCGCGCTTGGGTTCGCGTTGCACTGGCACAACAACGCGCGCGCCAAGGCCTCACTTGCAATTGGATCATTCGGCGCCTTGGCCGCAAGTTCACGCGCCACACGCAACGCGTTTTCAAATTGCGCCGCGTCGATCAAGCGGTCCATGGCTTGCACGCTTGCCTGCACTTGCGCCGCCGTTGCGGGGGGCGCTGGCTTCTGATCTCCACAAGACGCGACAAAATAAATCGCCGTGATCAGCAGGCATCCAAAGGGAAGTGGTCTGTAGTATTGTTTGAACATGTCGCAAACTCATAAGCCAGAACAAACGCACGAAGCACACGCAGTGCCGGCCAACCTTGGCGTTGAAGTTGATGCCAGCGGCTTGCCGAAATCCTACCGACCAAGCGACCATGAAAGCGCCATCGCCGCGCGCTGGCGAAACGCGGGGTGTTTCAAGGCCAATCCGCAATCCAATGCCCAGCCCTTCACCATGTTTATTCCGCCGCCCAATGTCACGGCGGCTTTGCACTTGGGCCACGCGTTGAACAATACTTTGCAAGACACATTGGCCCGCCACGCGCGCATGCGTGGGTGCGATGTTTTGTGGATGCCAGGCACGGATCACGCGGGCATCGCCACGCAAACTGTGGTTGAGCGGCGCTTGGCGTTGCAAGGAAAGAAGCGCACTGATTTTTCGCGCGATGAATTTGTGGCGCAAGTGCAAGCGTGGAAAGATGAATATGAGCGCGTCATTCTTGAGCAACTTGTGGCCATGGGTTGCTCATGCGACTTTGATCGCACGCGTTTCACCATGGATCCCGTGTGCGCCTCCGCGGTGCGTGAAGGTTTTTTCCGGTTGTTTAAAGATGGTTTGATTGAGCGCGGTCGGCGCCTTGTGAATTGGGATCCCAAAACCAAGACCGCCATTGCCGACGACGAAGTGGTCATGCGCGATGTCGAAGGAAAAATGTGGTACTTGAAATATCCGCTGAGCGATGGTTCGGGCACGATCACCGTGGCCACCACTCGCCCCGAGACCATGCTTGGCGACACGGCGGTCGCCATGAATCCAAAAGATCCGCGCGCGGCCAGTTTACGCGGCAAGAAAATAATGTTGCCAATTGTTGGACGCGAAATTCCAATCGTGGAGGATGACTATGTTGTCATGTCGCTTGCCATGGGTGGCGACGCCAGCGACGCCAAGGCCGAGGTTGCGACCGGGTTCTTGAAAGTCACTCCCGCGCATGACCCAAATGATTTTGATATTGGTCGGCGCCATAATTTGGCGGTGATCAATGTGCTTGGTCCAGACGGCGCAATTTCTGATCGCCATGGTTGGCACGATGTGTCCGCGGATGCGAAAGCGTTTGTTGGTTTGTCGCGCGAGGACGCGCGCAAGGCGATTGTGAATTGGTTCAAGGTGAACGGTCTTCTGGAAAATGAGCGGCCGTGGAAACACGCCGTGGGTCACAGCGATCGAAGCGGCGTTGCGATTGAGCCGTGGCTCAGCGATCAATGGTTTGTGCGCGTGACGGATGAACGTTTGCGCGGCGCGGCGTTGAAAGCCATGGCGACCGATCAATTTGAAGGCGTGTCGCCCGCGGGCAAAGCAGTGGGTGACGGCGAAATCCGCTTCTTTCCGCCTCGCTACGCCAAGACATTTCAACATTGGCATGAGTCGCTGCGCGATTGGTGCATTAGCCGACAATTGTGGTGGGGGCACCGCATTCCGGTGTGGACCCGCGACGCCAAAGATGAGGCGCTCACGCAATCCACTTCGCTGCGTGGCAGTGAAATGATTGCGGTGGATTCCAAGTGGTCCAAGATGGGCGCGGCGCATCGCATGCGCAAGCGCGACGATGGCAGCGTGGAAGAATCCGTTTGCTTGCCGCTTGAACTTGATCATGTTGCTGCGCAATTGCTCACGGCGGGTTTCGCGCAGGATCAAGATGTTCTTGATACATGGTTTAGTTCCGCGCTGTGGCCGCTGGGAACGTTGGGTTGGCCGCATCCAGAGAAATTTCCAAACATGAATGGCATGCTTGAACGCTACAACCCAAGCAGCGTGCTCAGCACCGCGCGCGACATCATTACTTTGTGGGTGAGCCGCATGACCATGTTCAACCGATATTTCTTGGGCGGAAAAGTTCCGTTCAAGCATGTCTACATTCATCCAGTGATTCAAGATGGCTTTGGCCAGCGCATGAGCAAAAGTTTGGGCAATGGCCTTGACCCGCGCGATGTGATTCATAGCCACGGCGCCGACGCGCTGCGATTCACATTGCTTGACTTGACCACCGACACGCAAGACGTGCGCGTGCAGATTGACATGATTGATCCCGAGAGTGGCGAAACATTCGAGCCCGAGTTCATACGCGCTCCCAGCGGCCACATGGTGGCGGCGCCCATTCAGAAAAGCCCAAAAACGCCTGCAAAGACAATGGTTTCAACCTACGGCGCGGCCAGCGGTTTGGCCACGCCAAGCGTGGCGCAGCCATTGGCGCGCAACACCTCAAGCCGCTTCGACATGGGTCGCAATGTGGCCACCAAATTGTGGAACGCCTCGCGCTTCGCGTTAATGAACACGCCGCAACCCGCGCTTGAAGTTGATCCATCAACTCGTCCACTGCTTGATCGATGGATGTTGTCGCGCGTGGCTGGCGCATTGGCGCGCGCCGATCGCGCGTTGGCGGAATATCGGTTCAGCGATTTCGCCGCCGCTGGCTATGACCTGTTGTGGCGCGACTTTTGCGATTGGTTCTTGGAAGCCGCCAAGCCAACGGCCAAGAATGATCCCGCGCAACAATGCGTGATGGCGTGTTCACTGAGCGCAATTATCCGTTTGTTTCATCCAGGCATGCCGCATGTAACCGAGGCGTTGTGGAGCGCGGTGAACAAGCACGCGGCGTGCGTTGTGCGCGGTCTTGATATGAAGTCGACCGACATGTTGGCCACATCGTCTTGGCCAGTTGCGCATGCGTCGTTGATAGACACCAAAGCGGAGGCTGATTTCGCACGCGCCCAAGCGTTGGTCGAGGCCATTCGAAATGCGCGCGGCGAGCGGCAAGTGAATCCCAAGAAGCGCATCAAGTTGTTGGCCAGCGACAAGGCGGCGCACGTGGTCACGCTCGCGGGCGGCGTTGTGGAAACACTCTCCGGCGTGGACGGCGTCTTGCCACTTACGCACGCGCGTTCGCCAACCGCCGCGTCCATGACATTTGAAGGCGAAGAATGCTGGCTTGATGGCCTGGTGGATGCGCTTGATATTGGCGCCGAACGTGCGCGTTTGACCAAGTTGCTTGCGGATCGACAGCGCGCCGTGAGCGGCTATCAGGGCAAATTGTCAAACGCTGGCTACATGGCCAAGGCGCCGCCAAACGTGGTGCAAGAAACCCAGAAGATGTTGCTTGACGCGCAAGCGGAACTGCAAATGGTGGAGCGTTCGTTGCGAGAGTTGACTTAATTTTTTAAATAATTCTTTGATGTGTTGGCATAGAGTGTGCAAGTTGAAACTCGCATGATCA
>CANJIC010000058.1 GCA_947474205.1 Planctomycetaceae bacterium
AAATCACGGGCTTCATGGGCGCGCCACTTGCAAGCAACCGCTCCAATGTGCGCTCGCCACTTTGGGCTAAGCGATCGGTGCCGTGAACCACGATCACGCCGTCGTGGCTTTGACATTGCTTCACCACTTCGGCGGCGATTAAGTTGTGGTCGGCGTCGCTCATTTCCAAACTGTCCTTGTTCATCAGCGCCACGCGCGTCACAGATTCAACGCCGCGCAATTCAAGTTGCGTCAACATGACATCAAGCACACTGACATGGTTCTTCAGCGTGCCGCCAAGTTCCTGGTAGGTCTTTTCAATGGTGCCGCCGGTGGAAATAAGCGCGATTCGTTTCATGGTTGATGAGCATAGAAAGTTTCAAGAGAATCACGGCGCCTTGGAGTATGAAAGCAGTGCGCAACTTTTTTCCATGTGTCGTGACCAGGCAGGTGAGATTTTTTAAATTGAGAAAAGAGAGTGATTTGGCTTGAATCAAGCTTCAATCAAGCGATCCTGTGGCGCCAAGCATGCGTTGTCGGTGCAAATCTGCAGGCGCACACTTAGCCGCAATGGGCGAGGCGTGGGTCGTGGCGCCACCACGCTCACTTGAATCACAACACGCCCCGCATAGCAGCGCGAACCATCAGCGCGTGTTGTGGCTTTTGGAAAAATACACTTCAACTGAACGCCGCTGTCGCGCGCGGAAATATCCATGCCAATGAGCGCGGAAAATACGTTGGCCGCAGGCGTGGTGATTGCAGATGCATTGTCGTTTGTAGTTGCTGCGTCACTTGCGACTGCGTCACTTGCGACTGCTTCACTTGCCTTGACCGCGTCGTTGCCTGCGGAAGTCGTTGCATTGTCGTGCGCCGCAACATGGTGGCCCGCGTCAATGTCAAGGCGTAATTCAAACTCATCAAAGGAATGATTCATGGCGACAAGTTGCATGAGAACAGGCGAAGGCGCCAAGCCGCCAGCCACTTGTGCAGGCAACAACGTGCGCAACTCGCGCGCCGCCATGAAGGAACGCGCGGCGGAAGTTGGCTTCTGCGCAATGGCGCCACTGGCGCGGTCCAGTCCGTCAAAGGCGCGCTGCGCCCACATTGTATTTTTTGTCAACTGCGCCAGCGTGACCAAGCACTGCGTGATTACTCCTGCTCCCGAAGGAACCGCGCCATCATCAATGCCTGCGATGGGCAGAATGCGGCCGCTCTCATTGGCGAACGCCTCTACCCAACCCGAATCGTGGCGCCAAAATTTCTCGCACGCGCTTTGCGCAATCACCGTGGCGCGCGCCAACCAGTGCGGGTCATGGGTGGCCTGCGCCAACGCCAGCAAACCAGCTGTAAAACAAGCGTAATCCTCCAGAAATCCTGGGCCACTGACCACGCCATCTTTGGCGGAGCGATTCAACGTGTCGCTTTGAAAAGCGGCCTGGGAATTTTTCTGCGGGGCGGATTTATCCAGCGTGCCGTGCGCTGTCTGCGCGTTCAACTGATTCCACACATCGTCGGCCGCGCGCGCGGCGGCTTCAATCCAGCGCGGCTCATTGCACAATCGACCAGCCTGGGCAAGACCTTCTATGGCCAACCCGTTCCACCCCGCGATAAGCGTGGTGTCCATGCGTGGAGATTTTCGCAACGCGCGCTCGGTCAACAACGCGTGGCACATTGCGCTGTAGCGCGTTGACCACTGCGTGAAATCAATTTTTATTTTCGCCGCAAGCTCGCGCGGTCGCGCACGCAAGCGCAACACAAACTTGGGCTCATCTTCAGGGTGGTGCGGATCGCGAAAGTTGGGTGAAGCATCAAGGCCAAATGCGTCAACGGCTAGCGGTACATCTTTTTCAAGTCCAGCCCGCTGCAGCGCGCGCGTGACTTCAGGCTTGGACCAAATATAATTCAACCCCTCGCGTCCATCCACCTCGGCGTCAATGGCCGCCATGAATCCACCACTGGGTAAGCGCATCACATTGAGCAAAAATTCCGCCAGCTCGCGCGTGACCGCCATGAAAAATTCGTCGCCATCATTTGTGGCTTGACGCGCGTACAACAAAAGCAATTGCCCTTGGTCGTACAACATCTTTTCAAAGTGCGGCACGGTCCATGTCTCATCCACCGCGTAGCGATGAAAGCCGCCATCAAGTTGGTCGCGCACGCCGCCAAGCGCCATGCCATCAAGCGTGCGAACCAGCGCGGATTGCGCCATTTCCGGGGCAACGGCCTGCAAAAACAACGTCAACGAAGGCTGCGGAAATTTGGGCGCGCCACCAAATCCGCCATTGACCGAGTCATGAAATGTCAGCAACGCGCGCACGGTGTTGATCTCCAACTCTAGATCAAGCGGCTTGCGCGACGCCTCCAGTTGCAACTCTTGCTCAACCATGCGCGTGAGTTCGTTGGCCTGCGCCTCTACTTGCGCGCGATTGCGCAGCCACGCATCCGACATGCGCGACAGCAATTGCGGAAAACTAATTCGTCCATGCGCGGGCGTGGGTGGAAAATACGTCCCGGCAAAAAATGGACGCAATGTTGTTGGCTCCAGAAAAACATGCAGTGGCCAGCCACCACTTGAGCGACCTTCAGTCACGGCGGTGAACACTTGACACGCGGCCATCCACAGCGCGTCAAGGTCGGGCCTTTGCTCGCGGTCAACTTTCACGCACACAAATTTCTCGCCCATCAAGCGCGCGATGTCGGGGTTCTCAAAACATTCGCGCTCCATGACATGGCACCAATAGCACGTGCTGTAGCCAGTGCTCACCAACAGCGGCACGTCGCGCAGGCGCGCTTGCGCAATAGCCTGGTCACCCCACGGAAACCAAGGCACTGGATTGAACGCGTGCTGCAACAGATATGGACTTTTCTGGTTGGCCAAATGATTGGCCGCGGCGCCCGCATGCGTGGATGCATCGGCAAGAATCGCTGGCGCATTCGTTGGATTTGACGCGCCTGGATTGCTGAATTGTGAGGCAAATTCATTCATGAAGTGGCGATGAGCATAGCCGCGAGCCGATAGATGATTGTGTTTATTCCAATGCTTGCTCTTTCGTGGCTTGGCTCAATGCTGTCTGTAGGCGGCGGCGCGGTGTTGTGGGCGTTTGGCGGTCGCATTGTTCGGCGCGCGGTTGTGCTGGCTGGATTTGTTGGCGGAATTCCCGCTGGCGTACTGTTGGCGCAATGGATCGGCATCGCGTGGATGCCTCCGTGGGGTAGCGCCATCATCGGCGCGTTCGCTGGAATCATCATCGCTTTAGTTGCGTATCGTTTCGCACTTGCGATCACCGTCATGATTGTCGCGGCGCTTGCGGCAGGAATTATTTCCGCCGCCATTATTGATCGCGGGTTGATCGCGTCTGACCAAGCACGAGCCATCGCCGAACATCGCGCGAGTGGTTTCACCGAGGCGATCGCCGCGGCGTGGACTCCAAATGATGCCGACGCGCTCACCCTGAAGGACCAAACAGTTGACGCCGCCAATAGATTTTGGAGCACGCTTGATCCACCAGAGCGAACTCTCTTTGGCGCGTCCATTCTTGCATCAGGCGTGGCCGGTTTGTTCCTTGGTCTTTTCATGCGCGCCAGCGCCGAGATTGCAGTGACGGCCACGGCTGGAAGTTTGTTGATTGCGTGGGGACTTTCTGAATTTCTGGGAACGGACTCACCGCGAATTTCAGCCTGGGCTTTTGCCACAACCGTGCTTAGTTTTGTTGGTTATTTCACGCAATCTTTTTTCTTGAAGCACGCCTCGCCCGCTGCGGAAAAATCGGCCAAGGACAATGCGTAATTCTTATTTGCGTGTCCCCGCGCCGTGCACGCTGCTCTGCGATAGGATTTGCGTGTGGTACGAAAAGAGAACAATGGAATTTGGATCACGCTCAAGGAGACCATCGCGGCCCACCACGAGGATGTCTTCGCATGCCTCACCACCGCCGACGGCTTGACGCGCTGGCTCACTCTTGCCGCCGAAGTGGATCTGCGCAAAGGCGGCACCATGAAGTTGGGTTGGGACTCCAAGTTCCGCCGCTCATTTGAAGTTCCAATTCTTGAATATGACCCCGGTGGAAAAGTCACATGGGGCTGGCCCGTTGGTCTTGATGATGACGCCGTTCCCATTGAATGGGTGGTCACACCTGAATCCGAGGAAGGCGCGCGCGTGATTCACCGCCATGGTCCATTTATTGACAACTCGGACATGATCTTGGTGGCCGCCAACGACGCTGAAAGTTGGCGTTGGTACATGTGCAATCTTCGGACAGTTCTAGAAGCAAAAGTCGATATGAGAAAAGACCGCCCGCTTTAAATTTGAAAAGGAAAAACCCATGCCCCCATTTCGCACCATCTGGTTCGCCTGCATCTCGCTCAGTTATTCCATTCTGCTTTTTGGAACAGCCATGATCATGCCACGGCTTACGAGTCAGGGTGGTTTGGGATTTGGTCAAATGATCCTCCCAGGATCGCTTGCAATTTTAACTTTAACGTTGACCATCATGTGTCTTTTGATCAAACACAACTATAAGGTCGGGATGGTTGGAATCCACCTTGCGCTTCTTATGCCACTCGTCAGCACGGCTCTACTTTCAATCAAAGCATGGGACTTGTATGAAGAAAGTACATCGGCGAATGCTCTGACGAGCCAAGCTACGTTGTTGGGCATGACCTCAATCACAAGCATCTATGTATTTGTGACCATGATGTTGATTCGTCCCAAAAAGGAAGAGGCGCCAGCCACCATGGACAGCCAAGAGAAGACAACCGCCATTGGTCAGTGACGCGCGCTTGAAATAAAAAACTTCACGCACTCAAGCAACGCGTCGCGTCACGCAAACAACGCGCGCAGAATTAACTGCGTCAATCCCGCCGCCACACCCGCGGCAAGATCATCAATGACAATGCCCGCGCCACCGTGAAATTTCTGCAAGCCGCGGATTGGTGGCGGCTTGAGAATGTCGTACGCGCGGAACAAAAGAAACGCGCTGCCCGCGCTGATCAAGCCATGGTGCAACGACGCCATGCCGCCCGCTTCAAGCGCCGGAGTCCACACCAACACAAGCGCCAAGGCTTGCCCCGCAACTTCATCAATCACAACATGGGATGGATCTTTTTTGCGAATCGCGCGCTCGGCGGCGTCTCCCCACATCAAGCACATCACGGTGGCCACAAACGCCACGGCCAACATGGTGGCCAACCACACGGAGTGGGACACACCAAACCAAGCCAAAATCACTGCCAAAATCACTGGTGGCAGACTTCCCCATGTGCCCGACGCTGGCCACATGTGACCAAGTCCGCACGCGGTCACGCCGCACCAACGCACTGCGCCCAATGAACGCAGCAACGCCGGCGCGCCAATAGCGCTTCTTTTTTTCAGGAAGGACATTGCGCACCTGCGAAAGAGATACACGTCTGCTGCTTCATCACTGTGTCGCGCTCTTATTTAAATTTGTATTTTTATTTCCAGGCGCCCGCAACAAGGTCACGGCGCGCCACAACGCCGGAATACCACTGAGCGCCGTCAACACCACCGCCATCCACAACACCACTTGATGTCCCATGCGGCAAAAATCGTAATTCATGATCCAAGTTTCACTGGCGGCGAACACGCACCACGGACCCGCCACGCTTTGCATCAACATCTTCGCCTTGCCAAATCGATCCGCTGGAAATGGCATACCCAATCCCTCCAAAAATCCGCGCAAACTAGTCACCAACAATTCGCGCGCCACCATGACCACCACCATCCACGCCGCAATGCCGCTGCCAACAATTCGTAATTCGGCGTCACCTGTTGCAAGACCAGGCGACGCCAAGAAAATAAAAGTTCCAAGGATTAAAACTTTGTCCACAAACGGGTCCATCACGCGGCCATACGCGGTGACCACATTCCAGCGCCGCGCCAACCAACCGTCCAGCACATCAGACAGCGCGGCAATGACAAAAATGCTGCATACCCACCAACCCAGCGCGCCACGCTCCATCAGCGGTGTGCGCCCAAGAAGTTCCAGCAGCACAAGTGTGGCCACGGCAAGAAGCAACCTCACCGAGGTAATGGCGTTGGGTAAAACTTTCCACCACTGCGTATGCATGTGGGCAATGTAACCCACTCGCTGCAAGGGCGGCTGACTCGCTTTGGGGCAATGAAAATCTTGTAAATCCCATAGTCCAAATTCCGCCACGCGTGCACAACTATGTGATGTGAAAGCACATGCAACAAGCGCAAAAATGCGGCCTTTATGTACCGCATGGCGACCAAGGAAAAGACGAACCTAGAAAATGCACTCTACTGCTTGCGAGTCGACCATGCGGCGCATACTCTCCCTCGCTCACCGCAGGAAGGAGTCCTGCGAATCACTCCGCAACCATCCACGCACTGAACGCGAAACACTCGTCCCACACTCAATGCCACTTCTACCTTTCTACATCGCAAGCGCAGTCGCCGCAGTTGGACTGTTTTATATTTTGCGACCAAACAAACCCGCGCTTCGCCGCGGCGGCGCCGTGGTTGCGCTGGCTGGCGCTGGTCTATTTATAAGTGAGGCGTTGCGACTTGCGGGTCCGCCATCAGCTGGAGTTCCCATTGTACTGCTCATTGCGCTGGTGGTCATTGGCTTGTACGCCGCGGTGCGCGTCATCACGCATCCGCGACCCGTGTTTGCGGCGCTGTATTTCATTATCACCGTGGTCGCGTCAGCCATCATTTTCCTGCTGTTACAAGCGGAATTCATGGCTTTCGCGCTCATCATTGTTTACGCCGGCGCCATATTAATCACCTACATGTTTGTGCTCATGCTTGCGGATCAAGGTCCGCGCGACTCCATTGGCCACATAGATGATGACGGCGATTATGACCGCGTTCCGCGCGAGCCCATGGCCGCGGTGTTGGTTGGATTTATTTTGTTGGGAACGCTGGCCGCAGTTGTGGAGCGCATTCCAAACGCCGCCGTTCTTGCGGAGTCAAGCCTGGATCAAAAAGTGGCCCGTCAACAAACCGACGCCTTGGTGATGATGCCCAAACATTTGCTCAATGTCATCAAGCGCAACAATCCCACCGCGGTGTCCGCGCTTGTGCCTGCAAACGCGGCAATTCAAGGCAGTGTTGTGCAAACGCAAGTCACATTTGCCGATGGCACGGTGAAGGACATCGCCGTGGATGCCGCGGGCACAATTGACAACACGCAAATGGTCGGACTTGATCTTGTGGCGCGCTACCCCGCGAGTTTGGAACTGGCTGGAATTATCTTGCTCATGGCCATGTTTGGCGCCGTTGTTTTGGCGCGCCGCCAAATTGAATTTGGCGAGGACGAAGTGCGCGACGCCGCCGGTCTGCGCCGCATTGTGCTTGATGTTCCTGATCATGAGCGCGCCGCGAATGGAGGTGGCGCATGACGCACATCTTGGCGGCCAGTCAATTTGGCGCTTCACATGCGGTCACCATTACGTTGGCCATGAGCGCGCTCTTGTTCACCATTGGTTTGATTGGTTTTCTTGTGCGCCGCAACATGATTCTTATGTTCCTGTGCACGGAAATTATGTTCCAAGCCGCGGCCCTGGCCTTCATTGCGTTTGGAAGAATGCGCATGGACACGGGCGGACAAATCTTTGTCATCTTTATATTGACCATCGCGGCGGCAGAGGCGGCGCTTGCGCTTGGACTTGTCATTCTTCTGTTTCGCCGCAAAGAAACGCTTAGTTCAGAGGCGTGGTCGGAGTTGCACGAATGATTCCCATGCTTTCAATCACGGACACGCACGGCGATTCACCCGCGCACGCGGTGGTCACGGGCATCGTCAACGCCATTGCATCGCCTGAACTTGGATGGACCGGTTGGATTCTTTTACTTCCCGCGATTTCCGTTGTGCTGACCGGCTTGTGCTGCGCGTTGCGCGTGAAAAGCAAACTGCCAGGTTGGATCACGGTGCTGGCGCTGGCGGGCTCATTCGCGCTGGTGTTGAAATTATATTTCCTGCGTGGCGACGCGGGCGCTCCCGTGGTGGTGCACTTGTGGGACTGGATGAATTTCCGCTGGGGCGATCAAGACAGGTGGCACACACTGCAAGCGGATGTCAGCGTGTATGTGGACAGCCTCACGCTGTTCTGGTTGCTCTTTGTCACCGGACTTGGAACTCTGATCGCCATTTACGCCACCGAATATATGGAGGCCGATGTTGGCAAGGGCTACGCGCGCTTCTTCAACGGCGTGAGCATTTTTATTCTGGCCATGTGCACATTGGTCATGGCCGACAACTTGCTTTTGCTGTATTTAGGCTGGGAAGGCGTGGGTTTGGCCAGCTACTTGCTGGTTGGCTACTACTACAAAAAACCATCCGCCGTGGCCGCGGGCAAGAAGGCGTTCATTGTCAATCGCGTAGGCGACCTTGGCCTGGCCGTTGGTATTTGGTTGATCTGGGTCAACTACGGAACAATTGAATTCAACACGCTCTTTCAAGTGTGGCAAGACGCGGACCGTGGCGTTGGTGGTTTCGACAAGTCGCTGATTCCATATTGCTTGATGCTTGGCGCGTTTGGAAAAAGCGCTCAGCTTCCGTTGTATGTCTGGTTGCCAGACGCCATGGAAGGACCAACTCCTGTGTCCGCGCTTATTCACGCCGCAACTATGGTGACCGCTGGCGTGTATTTAATTGCGCGCACCTACCCGCTGTTCACATTGCATCCCGACGCGCTTGCAACCGTGGCGTGGGTTGGCGGATTAACCGCCATCTTCTCCGCCACCATTGGCATGGCGCAATATGATTTCAAACGCGTCTTCGCGTACAGCACCATTAGCCAGTTGGGATACATGTTCATGGGCTTGGGTGTTGGAACAACTTTTGGCGCGGCCTATCACACGCTCACGCACGCTTTCTTCAAGGCGTTGTTGTTCCTCACCGCGGGCGCAATCATGCACGGCTTCGCGGGACAACTTGATCTGCGCAAACTGTCTGGCCTGCGCAAAGTGCCTGGATTTAAAATTGTTTCATGGACCATGTTGATTGGTTGCCTGTGGCTTTCCGCGTTTCCATATTCAGCGGGAATGCTGTCAAAAGACGTCATTTTGGTGCAGGCGCTCGGCGGCAAGGACCACGGCTTTGTGTGGCTTGGTTGGATTGGTTTAATCACCGCCGCCATGACGGCCTACTACGCGTTCCGCGTATGGTTCCGCGTGTGCGCGGGTCCAGTGTTCTACATGCCTGGCGAAGAAAATCACGATGATCATGATGCGCATGAAATTAATCACGACGCGCATGCTGCACCCACAACACATGCTGCGCATGAATTTCATCCGCACGCTCCACGCTGGGCCATGAACGGCGTGCTCATTGTCATCATGCTGGGCGCGTTCGCCACTGGCATTCCGGGCTATATGGAATTGCGCGGAGAATCAAATTGGGCGCAAGTCATGATGGCGCATTCATCGGCCTTCGCTGGCAGCGTGCAAGCGCATGTCACTGACGCGGTGAACTTTGGAATGAACCCACATCAGTTGGTGGAAGTCTTTGGAACCGCCGCGTCGCTGGGCGGAATTGCAATCGCCATGTACTTCCATTTACTGCAACGCAAGTCCGCTGACAAACTGCGCGCGTGGCTGTTGGCTCACAATTCCATTCGCTGGATTCCAGTGGCCATGGAAAATAAGTGGTACGTAGACGAGTTCTATCACGCGTGCATCCGTGGACCAGCTTGGATCGCCGGACACATTCTGCATTTCACCGACAAGCATGTGGTTGATGGCTTGATGGTCAACGGCATCGGCCGAATTCCACCCGCGCTTGGCCGCCTGTTTCAGCCGCTTTATAACGGTGTTTTGCAGGGGTACGCCACCACCATGGCAGGCGGCGCGGCGCTGGTTGTGGCCTGGGTTGTCTATCGCTGGCTCACCAGCGGAGTTGCGGCATGATTCAATATATTCTTCTACTTCTTCCACTCATCAGCGCGTTGGTGATTGTCCTTAGTTCGCAGCGCGCCGCAAAATGGATCGCGCTGATTGGCTCCACCGCCGCGCTTATTGCCGCCGCCATCTTCGCGGTGCAATTTCCGCATTGGACCACTGGCGGCTTTTGGCCCGACCTGAACACCGCTCCAATCCTTGGCAACTTCGGTGTCGATTTACAAATTGGCGT
>CANJIC010000059.1 GCA_947474205.1 Planctomycetaceae bacterium
CGCCAAAGCCCTTGCTCACGCCGGCCTTGCCTAAAAATTCCGCGTCGTCAAAATTCAGCGTGTCCCATTGCTTTTTTATTTTTTCTGGCAGCGGCTTCACTTGATCATAAAAACCTTCAATGGCAATTCGTCCATCATCGTGATGCAGGCTGGCAATCATGCGCGCCAATGAATTAATCGGATTGACGATCGCTCCGCCATACAAACCTGAATGCAAATCATGCGACGGTCCCTTCAACTTCGCCTCCACATACACCAAGCCGCGCAACATGGTTGTAATGGCGGGAGTGTCTATGTCCCACATTCCCGTGTCGCTGACAATGGCAACATCCGATTCCAATTCCTTCGCATATTCCCGAAGAAAAGGCTCAAAACTCTCACTTCCAGATTCCTCCTCGCCCTCCAAAATCACGGTGACGGGGCAGGGCGGTCCACCCGCGCATGCATGCCACGCGCGCAGTGCCTCCAAGAATGTCATCACTTGTCCCTTGTCATCCACCGCGCCGCGCGCCACAACGCGCTTGCCCATTGGTCCATCCACAATCACAGGTTCAAACGGCGGACTTGTCCATAGTTCAATTGGGTCGGCGGGTTGAACGTCATAGTGCCCGTAAAAAAGTACGCGCGGCGCGGTCACGCCTTTTGGGCCAGGGTGCTTGGCAAGCACCATTGGATGTCCATGTGTCTTCACAAGGCGCGATTCAAAGCCGCACTCCTTCAACATGTTCGAAGCCCATTCGCCAGCGCGGCGAACATCGGCGGCGAAAGCTGGATCGGTGCTCACACTTGGTATGCGCAAGAAATCCACCAACCGCTCAACGCCCGCAGGTTGGTTTGCGTCAGTCCTGGCAAGCACGCTGTCAATTTGTGTATGGGTTGAAATGCTCATGATGGACTAAGGGTATCTAAATCACGCCCGCGCTCCTCTGACAATGCACCTGAATTGAGTTAGCATTCATTCATAGATTGTTTCAACCAGCAATAGGAGATTGAACAATGGCCGAACGAGTTGTGGTGGATCAAATTGACTTTCGCTCCGCGTTGGTGTTTCCCCGGGTTCTGAATTCAGCCACTGGCGCGTTTCAGCCCTCACGGCTTTTGGCGGCCACCTTTATTGTGCTTGCTTTGGCTGTTTTTGGCCGCTTTTACGATGCCTTGCGCGGCCCCATGATTCAGTCCGCTGGATTATTGTCGCCCACGCGCAGTTCAATTGATTCAGCCGTGGCATCCGACATGGCGCGGCGAGCGGCGCTAGAAAATTTGCCTCTAGATCAGCGGCCCGCTGGCATGGACACGCGCGGCGCAGTGGACATTGAAACGGTCTGCGGCTTGCTGCAAAGTCGCCTTGGTTCCGTCAGCGGATTTGAAGCCGACGGTATTCGCCGCGCGCTCGAGCGCCTGGAGTCGTATCGCCGCAAGGGAACATTTGATTCTTTCTCCGTCGCCGTTGGCCGCTGCATTGACGGACTTGCCGTTGGAGTTCTCACCGTCAGTCCAGTGATGGCCGTGGGCGCCTTCGCCAATCTCTTCATTGATTTGCCGCTGGCGTGCTGGCGCGATGATCGTTGGTTCTGTTTTATATTCGGCGCGGCATTTCTTATAGCCATGGGCACGGGCGGCGCCGCGTTGTGCCGCATGACGGCGCTTGATCTTGCGGGCAAACCAAAAATTTCCGCCGCCGCCGCGTTTGAATTTATAAAGCCGCGTTGGATCAATCACGCGCTGGTACCAGTGTGGCCGTTGCTGACGCTAGTTGTTCTTCTGCCAGTGGCGGCCATGTTGGGTTGGCTAAGCCGCATTCCACTTATAGATATTTTCGCCGGCATGGCCTATGGACTTGTGATTGTCTTGTCATTTTTCGCCGCAATTGCCCTAATTCCATGGGGTTTTTGCATGCCCTTGGCGGTGGCCGCGTCGGCGTGTGAAGGGTGCGATGGCCTTGAAGCCGCGCAACGAACCGTGGCCTATGTGTTGCGCCGCCCGTTGCAAGCGTTGCTGTATCTCATCATGGCGGCGATTGGAATTTCACTTGTAATTTTTATCGCCGATCTGTTCGCCATGGCCACGCTTTCTTTTGCCGCGAACTTTGTGGGCGTGACTGCGGGCGAAGGTCCAATGTCTGGCCTTGCAACAATTCGCTTGCTCTTGCCAGACGATGTCGCGCCCGCGCGCAGTCTTGGTTTCACCGCGTCCATCTCCGCGGGATTTGTTGGCCTGTGGATTACAGTTGTGAAGTCGCTCGCCGCCGGCGCGTGCTTTGGCGCCTTATGGTCCGTGGCCACGGCCGCATATTTGGCGCTTCGCAAATCCTGCGACGATCAACCCTTTGACGATTTGTGGATGCCAGGCACGCCCGCCGGATCACGGCAAGATTAATTTTCAGCACATTTCAAGCGCAAATCAGCTTAAGACAGGCCGCCCTTAAGCGAACTTGGCGCGCCAAATTTCAAGCGCAATTTACGCATGGATGGATCATCTTCACGCACAGGTTTGGCGCTTTGGCGGTCATCCTTGTTGAACTTGCCACTCACGGCCACAGGTGCCGGACGGTCAAGCAACGCCTTGATGGACAAACTCACGCGCCGACGCGCAAGGTCAATGGAAAGAATTTTAGCTGTCACAATTTGGTCCACTGTTAAAACTTTGTCGGCGGAGAAAATTCGGTCATGACTAATTTCACTGATGTGCACCAAGCCTTCAACGCCTGGCGACAATTCCACAAACGCGCCGAACTCCGTCAGTTTAGTAACGCGGCCAGAAACACTTTCACCCACTTGCAGCGCTTCAAACTTGCCCACCATTGGATCGTCCATCACCTCTTTGCGGCTCAACGCAATGCGCGGCGGTTTCTGGGCGCGGTCAATGCGCATCACCTTCACGCGCACAACATCGCCAACCTTCACGGCGTCCGAGGCGTTCTTCAAACGCTCATGCGCCAAGTCGCTGATGTGAATCAATCCATCCACGCCGCCAATATCCGCGAAGGCGCCGAAGGGTTGCAAACTAATAATGGTGGCCTCAAGAATTTGGCCAGTTTGTATTTCCGCCAATGTTTTCTGCTGATTTTCGCGTCGCGTCTGCGACAGCGCGGCCTTGCGGCTCAAGACCATTCGCCCGCGCTCCTTGCGCATTTCAATGATCATGCATTGCAACTTCTCGCCCAGAAAAATACTAATGTCAGGCACCGAGCGAATGTCCACTTGGCCCGCGGGCATGAACGCGCGGTGATGCGCCACTTCCATATCCAAGCCGCCTTGATTCATGCCCACGCAACGCGCGTCCACAATTTGCCCAATTTGTAAGTTGTCCCACTGCGGCTTGGTGCGCATTCCAATGCGCGATAAAATCAACAAGCCTTCAAACGCGTCCAAGCGTTCCACCGCAAAATCCATCACGGTTCCAGCCTCGGGCGCGCTTTCAAATTGGTTTAGCGGACACACGCCTTGGCTCTTGGGTCCAAACTCAACCATCACATCGCCACCTTGCACGCGGATAATTGTTCCAGTGCGGGTGTGGCCATCGCCCTTCACTTTGGGCAGCGCTTTCTTTTCCGGAATAATTCCCAGCATGTCATTTTCACTTAGCCCAGCTAAAGCTTGCTCCATTTCTTGAGCCAGCACATCGTCCATTTTGAATGGGCTTGCGGCAGATTTGGAGGCGGGCGGGTTGGATGGCTCGTTGGGCTGTATTGACATGGTGTTTTGGGGGGTCCACAGAGAGTATCCGCGAATGGTTCACTTTGGGTAAAAATCTAGGCAACATAATGTCATGCGATTACGTAAAGTTTCATTCCCATCGCTATCCCGTGAATAGGTATATTCCCCATCCACTCTCTTTACCTCAAGAACCAATGTGACCCGTCATGTACCCAACCACATTCGAATTCAATTTCGAAATCACAATGAGAAAATCGCAATCGCATGGCTAAGAACAAATCTGCTTGGGGTATAGAAATTGGGGCGCATGCAATTAAAGCCGTTCGTCTTGAACGCAGTGGTGACGAAGCGGTCATCACCGACTTTGCGTGCATACCCCATAACAAACCATTGACCACCCCAGATTTGGATGTCGCGGAAATGACGCGCCTCACCATGGGACAGTTGGTTGCATCTAAAAATCTCGAGGATCAAAAAGTTGTGATTTCGGTTCCAGGGCATTCGGCCTTGGCGCGCTTCGCCAAGCTGCCTCCGGTGGAACCCAAAATGATTCCCAACATTGTGAAGTTCGAAGCGGTGCAACAAATTCCGTTTCCAATTGAAGAAGTCGAGTGGGATTATCAAACATTCGCCTCGCCCGACAATCCCGAAGTGGAAGTCGGTATTTTCGCCATCACCAAAGAGCGAATTGATGAACGACTGAAGTTGTACGCCGAATACGGCATTCGTCCAGAGATTGTCACGCTGGGACCATTGGCGGTTTTTAACGCGGTTTCATATGACCTTGTCTTGGAATCCGAGCACAAACCAGTGGTGGTTCTGGATATTGGAACACAAGCCAGCGATGTGATCATCGCCGACAACAGTCGGTGTTGGATTCGCACATTCCCGTTGGGTGGAACGCATTTCACCGACGCACTGCAAAGTGCATTTCAGATTACATACAGCAAGGCTGAAAAATTGAAGGCTGAAAGCGCAACCAGTAAATATGCGCGTCCAATGATGCAAGCCATGCGGCCTGTCTTTGGCGATCTTGTGCAAGAAGTCCAGCGCTCCATTGGGCATTATCAAACGAATCATCGTGAAAGCCCAATTTCAACAATTCTGGCAGTTGGCAGCACATTTCGCATTCCGGGACTTCGTAAATTTTTGGGTCTTCAATTAAGTTTGGAAGTCAATCGTATTGATGAGTTCAAACGAATTCGTGTGGAAGGGCGCGAAGCCGCTGATTTTGCCGCAAATACAATGAGTTTTGTAACGGCCTACGGGTTGGCGCTACAGGGCATTGGATTAAGCCGCATCAGCGTCAACCTGGCTCCAGTTCGTGGACTTCGGGACAAACTTTGGGTCGCGAAAAACAAGTGGTTTATTGCAGCCGCAAGCATCGCGCTTATTGGATCGGCGGCAATGTACGTGTCGCCCATTCTTGAGCAGCAATATTTAGATTCAGGTGATATCACCCTTGTCGCATCTGCCATCAAGGCTGGTGAACAACTTCAAACCCAATTGAAAGAGGCTGATTCAGTTGGTGAGGGCGGCGCGATTGTGTTGAATGCGCAAAGACTCGTCAATGACAGCAGAAGAATTTGGCCATGCATAGTCAATGATGCGATCGAGTCAACGCTTGCGGCCAAGCCAACAATTGAATTAACTGCTACCGATGCCGCCACGATTGCCGCCATTCCAGCCAAAGAACGCAAAAGAATTGTGCTGGAAAATCTTTCAGGTGAATACAAACTTGACGCGACCACACAGAAGCGCACCATTCTTGTCACCATGAAAATAGAATTTGCCAATTCAGGCAAGAAGACATTTTTAAAGGACACAATTCAGAAGTGGCTTCGTGACAATTCCGACCGAGGCGATAAAGTCCCTTACATCATTCTTCCAGAATCAATTGCACTGGCGGGCGAACTCTCCGAATTCGTCATGCCTGGACTTGCGGCGGCCCAAATTATTCCAAACACCAAACCTGACCCGAGTCCTCCAGAAGTTGCCACTGTCCCAGCGTCCACTCCATCCGCACCGCCGCCCCGATCTTCTGGCGGTGGTCGCCAACACAATGAAACTGGAGCAGGGGTATCTCGGGATTCCGCGGGGGGCAATCAGATTGCGCCACCCGATAGTTCCACGGCGGAATCCCCAAGTGGAAATCAAGCGTCAACGCCAAGCGGGGAAAAAGTAGAATCTGGAAATACCGACCTAGACCGATTGGCCCCGATTGGGAATGAGCCACTGGTATACGGGCCAGGCTTAACTATTTACAAAGGAGTCATTGTTTTTACCGTTCAAATTCGTGACGGCTCCGGCGAGCACAAACCTTCCGAGCCAGTAACACCATGAATGCTCCCAAATTCAATCTCTCAATGTTGAAGAACATTGACTTCACGCAACTCACCGCAATCGCCAAGCAACGCGGGGTTCTTATAGTTTCTGTGCTTGTGATTGTTATCGCGCCGCTGGCGGCGTGGTGGTTTCGCTCGGGTCTCACAGATAAAATTGAAGAAACAATGTCCCAGCGGGTGAAAGATTTTGCAAAGATGAGCGAGTTGAGCCAAACGGAGGTGAAAGTGCGTGGGGCGACCGTGGCGCAGGACACAACATCAAAGGTCAGTCTCAATGGAATACTTATTCAAGCGTTGCAGGATCGAAATCTCGCTCTTGAAAATGAATTGAAGGACGTGTACCAAGCCGCAATTGAATACAACCAAAAGCACCACTCATTTATTCCACTCAAGGACAATCAAGGCAATGATAAAATTATATTTCCAAAGCCAGATCGAAACGATGTGATTGAAGAAATTTATTTTCCTGCGATTATTCCAGCCTATCAAGCGCTTCTGGTGGACAATCGAACGGGGCAAGCGCCCGATTCCGCGGCGGTGCTTGAGGCGGTGCAGCGCCGATCAAGCGATTTTATTCTTTCTGATCTGAAGAAAAAATCCATCACCGAAGTGACTGACCCCAAGGAGTTGTCGGATTTAACGGCGGCTTTGCGTGGGGCTCGTCTTGCCAGTTTGGATGCCAAGGCTAGGGAAATATCGGTGTATTTGGATTCTTCGGCGATCGTCATGCCGCAAATAAAAAAGAATATTACTCCTGCAGACTGTTTCATTTTGCAATGGGATTTGTGGGTGCTGCAGGACATCTTCAGTGCGATCGCCGCGGGCAACGCTGGAGTGACAGATGGAGTTATTTCCGCTCCGGTAAAACGGATCATCTCTATTGCTATCGATCCATTGGTCTTGAAAGCATTGGCCACCGATGCGTCCGCCGAGAAGCCCGCCGCGGATCCAGCGCAATCAGCAGCGGAGCCTGCAAAAGAAGAGGAAGCCACAGGCGAGGCGATCATGCCCGGTACTGAAATTGCGCCGGATTATGCCACTTCCATGACTGGGCTGAAAAGTTGCCAGTTGTATGACGTACGCAATGTGAAATTGAAACTGATTGTGGCCACGGAGGACATGCCCAAAGTATTCAATGCCTTTGCCCAAGAAAATTTCATGACCATCACGCAAGTTAAAATGTCACCCGTTGATGTTTTTGCCGCGGCGCGCCAGGGATACATCTACGGTAAAGAGCCATGTAGTGAGGTCGACATGACATTGGAGACGATTTGGTTTCGTGCATGGACGACATTGCAAATGCCAATTGAATTAAAAAATAAACTTGGAACACGTGGAGTTGACATGCCCGTCAAGAACAATTCAGAGCAACCCGCGGATCAACCCAAGGATCAACCCAAGGATGCCGCAAGCGAGGATTCCAAATCATGAAAGGAATTACACGCATTGAACGGCATTTTGAAAAGGTCATATTGGCACTTCTGACAATTGCAATGGTTGTTCTTTTAAGCCTAGATTTTTTAAATCCAATCAGCAAAGACATGGGCTCGAAAAAGGTGTATCCAAACCAAGTCAACCTCATTGTAAATGAAAAAGCTGCTGCCTTGAATAAAAGCCAGAAATCCAGCGACAGCGTGCTGGAGTTGCAACCCATCATCGGGGGAGGCGCCCGCAAAAACTATTCTGAAAAACTGAAACAAAATCTTCTACCCAATTTAAAAATAACTAAAAACGCTCCAAGTTTTGCGCAGCAAATAATGAACCCCAACGTAAAATTGTCCAACACATGGTTTTACGAACCACATTTCCCCGCCGCGGACATGGTGTCACCAGTCGCCTGGTTTAGCGACGCTCTTGAACCTGACGCCAGTGCAAAGAACGAATCGCTGCAAAAATTTCTTGCAAGTAATTCCAATCCAAATGACTTGGATGTGATTTGGACCAAACCAACCGCGCGCGTGAATTTGAAATTAATTCGCGCCGAACTGGTGAAGTCCGACATGGCGGCGTCTCCGCCGCAGGTCGCCACTCCTTCGACGTGGCGCAACAACGCGATTTATTTTGTCGACGTCGTATTTGAAAGACAAGAGCAACAGCAGAACGGTTCCTGGGGCGAGACCACGACAGTTCCAATCATGTTTGGGTTCGAGTCCACAACGTTGCGAAATAGGGAATTGAAATCTTTAGATTCAGAGAAAATTTTCGCGGTGATGCGTGTTAAAGAGGGTGAAAAAGAAATTCGCCAGCCAGATTTCTATCCAACTTTATATAAAAACGGAGGGGCCACGGCGGCAACGGATGCGACCCGATCCACCGCGGGTGGGGACAAGAAAAAGCAGCAAGCCGCCGACAAAAAGAAAGCGGATTTGCAAGCGAAAGAAAAAGAGTTGGCCCCGCTTGAAAAAGAGTTGCAAGCGATGGGCGGCGACTGGACACAGCAAAAAGAAGAAGTCAAGAAAGCGGATGCGAAAGCTAAAAAAGATGCGGAACGCAAAGGAAACGATCCCAATAAGCCCGCGGGGCCGCCGGTGGATTTGAAAATTCCGCAATGGAAAAAGAACACGAAAGATGCGATAGCTCTGCGTAAAATCATTAAGGATTTGCAAAAAGATCTGGGCTTAGAAAGCGCAGTGCCAGCGAATTCAAAAGTTGAAAATGCTGTGATCGCCCCCGTAGAAACTGACGCCGATTTCATAGATGTATGGACCCACGATTTGACCGCGACTCCAGGAAAAACATTTCGCTACCGATGTCGCGTTGATCTTTTTAATCCATTCTTTGGCAAAGAGCGTCAGTTGGTCAAGGATCAGATCAAGCTGGCTGTAAGTCCGTTTATTTCAAGCGAAGTCAGCGCGTGGAGCGCCCCAGTACGCGTTCCATCCAAGGTCATGTATTTCGCCGAGAGCGGCACGCTTGGTGATAAGGGTGCCAGACAAGTGGCGGTATTCAGCACGTATATTTTAAAAAATGGTCTGTGGACAAATCTAAATCCCAGCCCATCATTTGAGATTGGTCAGCCACTTTCATTTTCGTTGGCCGCAGGTCAAAGCGCGGGAGACTCAAAAGCACAATTTGAAATTCCAACCGAATGGTTTGTCGCGGATATTTTTGAGGATTTCAACGCCATGCCGGAAAAAAGCCGACCCACTTTGCCGGCTGTTGTTTTAGGTAGACAAGATCAATCGGGCAAGTTTGTCATGCGCTATTGCACCCAAGAAAAATTGGACCCCGACCAAGCCATCCTTAAAAAGTTGGCCGAAGATGGCAAAAACGCCCCGGCACCTGTCAAAACCGTTCCTTAAGAGCGGCGCCAGCCATCAATTTGTTGCCAAGGGCGAATCACAGGTTGGCAAGTTTGATTTATCCACAATTTTCCCATGTTTCATAGGCTTGACAGGCTGCGAAACATCATTACAATCATCGACCTTCCATAAAGGGCTTGCCCTGTATGAAAGGCGACGAAAGTCGGCTCTTTAATAAGTAAATGAGACAATGGTTTGAGTGTTCGTGTGACGTGGCTTGTGCCACTGGTCTCGAGGGCCACTGAGGTCATCACGAATACAGATAGATACAATCGTGTGTTTTTTTTGTGAAGTTCAAAGAGAAACACACTGATATGTTGCAAGCACCGAGAATTCGAGAATGTCTGAGATGCTGCTCGTGTTAATTAAAAAACAAATTCTTCACTGAACAAGTTAATTAAAAGATGCGGGTTGCCGGTCCAATAAGCAAAAGGGGCCGGCATGGTTGTTGATCTGAAAACAGTCGAGTGAAGCAATTCATCCGACGGTCTCCGGTCGACATGGCCAAGCGTGAAAGGGCACATGGTGGATGTCTTGGCGTTAAGAGGCGATGAAGGACGTTGGAACCTGCGATAAGCCTAGAGGAGCTGGTAACCGAG
>CANJIC010000060.1 GCA_947474205.1 Planctomycetaceae bacterium
AATGTTGAGCGCTTCACAAAAGCATTGCCACCCTTCCTTGATCGCAGCCACTTCATCATCATCACGCATCACAAGCGCACCATGCAGGCGTGCCATGAACTTCACGGCGTCACCATGGCGGAACGCGGCGTGAGCAGGCGCGTGACCGTGAAGGTTGACCAAGTGGGCGATGATGGGCGGATTGCCGCTTCGGCGATTGAAACGCCAGCCACATAAGTTTGCGATGGTCTTGTAAGCCTTCCCCAGCACCGAAGCCGCAACGTGCAAACGAGTGCAGCCTGTGTAGCAACGGCTTTTTAAGGCTGAAACCCTTGCATTCGAGACGCTCCCTTGACGCTTCGGAATAAAACTGAATGCCCGTTATTTATTTATGGAACTTATACAAATATTGCATATTCCATTTGGAGATGCGCAACTAGGAAGTATGTTGACAGTGCCGCCTGATTGGCGGGGCACTCGGCGGGTCTCCGAGTTGCGCACTGAGCCCTTGTGGGGGTTGCAGTGTGATCGCTCCGAAAGTCAGGCGGCGTTGTTTTTAAAATTGCAATAGATCATGCGCTCCGTGAATGCGCATTGCATTGCGTTGCACATCTCGCACGTCAATTCATTGTCTCGCGTCACGCGTGAATTATAAAAGTCGCTTGATCACCGCGTCGGCGAATTGTTCCGTGGAAAGTGTTCCGCCAATGTCGCCGGTCTTTTCGCCATCTTGCAGCGCGCGGTCATAGGCGGCGCGAATATGATCGCCAATTTTTTTCAACTGCGGCATAGAGCGCGTCACGGCCAAATGATTCAGCATCATCACCGCGCTCATTAAAAGACTCAGCGGATTGGCGATGCCTTTGCCCGCGATGTCCGGCGCCGATCCGTGCACCGCTTCAAACACCGCGTATTCATTGCCAAAGTTGGCGCCTGGGGCCACGCCCAAACCGCCGATCAATCCCGCCGCCAAATCGCTGACAATGTCGCCGTACAAATTCTCCATCAAGATCACGTCAAAGCGCGTCGGGTCTTGCACCAAACGCATGCACGCGGCGTCAATAATCATCTCCTCGTAGTGAACTTTGCCGATCCATTTTTGCGAAACTTCCTTGGCGCATCGAATGAACAAGCCGTCGCTCATCTTCATGATGTTGGCCTTGTGGAACACGGAAATTTTCTTGCGCCCGCGGTCACTGGCGTATTTGAAAGCAAACTCCGCGATGCGCATGCTTGCCAATTCCGTGGCCACCTTCAAACTGGTGACCACGCCCGGCGTGATTTCATTTTCAATACCCGCGTACAAGCCCTCTGTATTTTCGCGGACCACAACCAAGTCCACATTTTCAAATCGCGTGGGCACGCCGGCCAAACTGCGAATGGGCCTGACCGCTCCGTACAAACCCAGCGTCTTTCGCAGCGCCACATTGACGCTGGAAAAACCCGTTCCAACCGGAGTTGTGCATGGACCCTTCAGCGCCACGCGGTGCTCACGAATGGCCGCCAGCGTGGACTCGGGCAATGTGCTTTTGGAACCGCCCTCCACTGCGGCAAGTCCCGCGTCATGGCGCAGCCACTGAATGTCCGCTTTGGCCGCGGCAAGAATGCGGCACACCGCCGCGGAAACTTCCGGACCAATACCATCACCAGGAATAAGGACTGCTTGAATTGTCATATTTTTCTTTGCGGTTAATTTCGTGAGTGAGCGCGGGAAGCAGGATAGCATCCGTGAGCGAATTGCCCAATGAGTGAGCCAATCATTATTGATGCGTTGATTGTTGGAGGCGGATGCGCCGGACTTTTTGCGTTGGCCGCGGCGCAATGCGCGGGCATGAGCGCTTTGCTTGTGGAAAATAATTCGCTGGGCTTTGGACAAACAACTTCAAGTCAAGGCATTCTGCATGCGGGCGTGAAATATTCGCTGGGCGGTCTTGCCGGCGACGACGCCAAGGAAGCCAGCGAAGCCGCGCATGAATGGATTGCCATGCTTGATGGCGGCTTGATGAATTTAAGCAATGTGCGAGTGCTGACGCGTCAATGTTATTTATGGCGAACCTCTGGTTTGCGCGGCGCGGCTGGCATGCTTGGCGCCAAATTGGCGCTGCGGACGCGTCCAGAATCAATCGATGAAAGCGCGCGCCCCGCGTGGCTTGCGGGCGTGAGCGGCGAGGTGTTGACGCTGGCCGAAACCGTGATCGATCCGCGTTCACTGCTTGAAGAACTTGCAACTCCACACGCCAATTCCCTGCTCAAGGGCCGCGTGATCAGCGTCACCCAAAGCGCCAACCATGTGGATATTGAAATTGAAAGTTCACGCCGCGTCATGGTGCGCGCGCGCCACTTGATTGCATGCGCAGGTCTTGGCAACCAAGACATCCTTGGGTTGGCCCATGTTGCTGACACGCCCATGCAGCAGCGGCCGCTGCGCCAAGCCATGGTTCGCGGCGCGCTTCCAATGGTGTTTGGTCATTGCATTGATGGCGCCAAGACCAGAATTACCGTGACCAGCGATGTTTCAACGCACGATGCGCGCGATGTGGTGTGGCATGTGGGCGGTCAAATTGCCGAGGATGGTCCCGTGATGCACGAGAACGAGTTCGCCCAGTACGCCATGGACGAAATAAAGAAATGCATTCCCGCGCTGTCATTCACAGGTTGTCAATTTGCAAGTTACCCAGTGATGCGCGCCGAGCCACGCACGGGTGATGGTCGACGCCCATCTAAAACATTCACGCACACTTCAGGTCGAGTCACAACCATATGGCCCGTGAAACTGGTGATGGCGCCCATGGCCGCCGCGGCCATGATGAAGCAACTTGAACATTCGCCACGGACCACGGGCGCGCACATGCAATGGCCGGCGGATTTGCCGCGACCAGAATTGGCGGCGCGCCCTTGGGAAAGCGCGCAGTGGAGCGCCATTTCATGAGCGCTTCACATTCTTCCATGGACAATTCGCCGGACCATGAATCGGGCGACACGCACGTTGATTTTCAAGGCAAATTGGCTGGAAATTACAATTCCAACGCTCCAACCCATAGACCACACGCGCTGAACATTCCCACGCGCTCTGCGCCGCGACTTCACAAACCGGTGCCCGTGATTGGCTGGGGCGCGTTTAAAATTGGCCGCAATCAAGGCGCCAAATATCCAAGCGCGTTTGAAATTCCAAGCGAGCACGACGCCTTGGCATTGGTGCGCCAACTCATCAGCGATGGCGTGCGCTTGTTCGACACCGCGCCCGCCTACGGCGTGAGCGAGGAGCGACTTGGAAAAGTGTTGGCCAACATGACGCCTGATCAACGCGCGGAATTGTTCATCAGCACCAAAGTTGGCGAGACCTTTGTGGACGGTGTCTCGAGCCATGATTTCTCCCCCGCCGCCGTCACGCACAGCGTGCGACAGAGTTTGCGCGCGCTGCATTGCGACATGCTTGACGCCGTGTTTGTGCACTCAAGCGGAAACGACCTGGACATTCTCAATGACAGCGGTTGCGTTGAGGCGCTTGAGGAATTAAAAAACAAATCACTCATTGGCAGCATTGGCTTCTCTTCAAAAACAATTGTTGGTGGCGAGATGGCGCTGAAGCATGAACTGATTGACGCGGTCATGCTTGAAATACATCCCGACGCCACCGACATGTTGTGCCTGCTGCCGCTGGCGCATTCACTGGGCAAAGCCGTCTTTGTAAAAAAGCCGCTGGCCAGTGGAACACTTCAACCCACGATTGTGTTGCCATGGATATTGGCGCACAAACACATCACCAGTATTGTGATTGGTGGGCTGAATCTGGCGCGACTACGCGATAATTTTATAACGGCTTCGTTGGCGAACCAATAGGCGGCGTCGGTGTTGGCGCGCTTGTTGGAGTTGTTGACGGCTTCGTGGTTGGCGAACCAATAGGCGGCGTTGGTGTTGGCGCGCTTGTTGAAGTTGCTGACGGCTTCGTAGTTGGCGAACCAATAGGCGGCGTCGGTGTTGGCGCGCTTGTTGAAGTTGCTGACGACTTTGTGGTTGGCGAGTTCGATGGCGTAGGTGTAACCGTGGATTTGGTGGCCGAAGTTGTTGTCGCGTTGCTGGTTGGCTTGGCGGAACTTCCTGGCTTGGCCGGAATTGTCAATTTGGTTCCAACCACAAGCGCGGCTGGATCTTCGCCAATGGATTTCTTGTTGGCCTCGTAAATTAAATTCCAGTGCTTGGAATCGCCGTAGACCTTGTTGGAAATTTGCGACAGCGTGTCGCCAGAAACAACTTCATACTCTTGGCCGCCTCCCGCCACCGTGGTGCCGCTTGCGGTTGATGTGGCAACGGTCTTCACAATCGGCGAATCCTTGGCGGGAATATTCAACTTGGCGCCAATCTTTAAATTGGTTGGAGTCAATCCAGGATTGGCTTTGACGATATTTTCCCAGCCTTGTGAAGTGCCCCAATATTGCTTGGCGATTGATGTCAATGTGTCGCCCTCCACAACCACATGAACAGTGGCTGCGCTTGTCGATGCGACACTAGTCTTTGTTGCGGTTGTTGTTGGAGTTGCTGGAGTTGCTGGAGTAGATGAAGTTGATGGAACGAATTTTACAATTGGAACAACCCCGCCAGTTGGCGCACTGGATGGACTTGTCGCGCTTGGTGATTGCGAGCGGGAAGTTGGAGCAGATGAAACTGTGCCAGGCTGGCCAACTGTTGGGGCCGCGCCCATTGAACTTGGAGATTGCGCCGCGCGCGCGCCAACAACGGCGCCAGTGGCCGTGGCTGGAGTGAAACCAGGCAAGTTGGCGGGCAAAGGTTGCATTGGAGAAGTGTCCACGGTGAACCCAGGCGGAATAGTCGAAGCCGTTGTTGTTGCTTGAGCCGCAGTTGGAACATTGGCCACCTCTGGTTGCGAAGTGGTGGCAGGAATTGGTGCGGGCGGGAACGATTGTTCAGAACCCGATGAATTCACCGTTACTTTCGCAAGTGGAAATGTTGGATCTTCTTCTACCTTAGATCCAGTTCGCTTGCGAACGTCAAGTTTTTCAAGACTGGGATTGGCTGGCTTGAACCATGCGTAATACATACCAGCGGCCGCGAAAGCAAGAACGATGACTGCGATCAATGCGCGAAGAGATTTATTCATGGTGTTTCTCGTGTGTGGAATTTGAAGTTAGGCGGGGAGCGCGTTTGTATTTGCGCGTGAATCTGACTCTGACTTTTCTTGAGCTGTGGGATCTTCACGACGAACATACACCAAGGTTGCCGCGATGGCGACGCTGGAGAATGTGCTGACAAGCACGCCGACAAAATACACATAACCGAACGGACGCAAACCGGCGCCGCCCAGTCCAAACAGAATCAATGCGGTTGCCAATGAATTGCCGCCGGTTAACACAGTTCGACCAAAGCTTTGATTGATGCTTGCATTGACAACGCTGCGCGTGGCGTAATGGGCCTTGCCGCGATTTTCACGGACACGATCCAGAATAACGACCGTGTCGTTGAGACCGTAACCAAGAACCGTGAGCAAGCCAGCCACGACATTCAAATCAATTCTGAAATCACTGATGGATAGCGCCGCGCCCAAACTGGTGTGTGAAATCATGCCGCTGAACGCCAACGCGCCAAGGCACACGATCATGTTGAAGACCAACGCCAGCACCGTGCTGAAGGAGAAGCGGAATGAACCGAAGCGCACCCAGATGTAGCCCAACATAAGCAACAAGCTGAACGCGACGGCAACGGTTGCGTTTGCAACAAGACTGCGCGCGACGCTTGGACTGAAACTGCTGACTTGATCGAGCGTGGTTCCTTGACCGATCGCGGTTGCAAGAAGTTTCCATTCGGAGGCCGCAAGCGAGGCGTCCCAAGCCTCGAAGGCGGATTTCAACGAACTGATTGAGGAATCGGAAACCAGCACGATCACCGATCGGAATCCAGTTTCGCCCGAGGCAAGTTTGATTGGATCCATTCCAATGACATCGCACTCGCGCCCGGCTTGCGCGGAGAAATCCGGTTGATTTCGTAAACGAGCCATGCGTTGTTTCAAATCATCTGTGGTGACTGGTGGATCAATTTCGTCAATCACCAACGCCACGCCGCCACGATAATTTCCAACGGGTCGATCAATTCCGGCGCGCCCAATGCTGGCGCCAACCGTGTCTCGTTCAAGTTGGAATGTGTGCTTGGCGTGCGACGCGTCGGCCTCGCCCTTGAACTTGGATGGAAGCCGCGCGTCCATTTCATTCAAGAACGCTTTCACAACAGCGTTGGTGACGACGGGAGTGATCTTGCTTTCATCATCAATTGTTGTTGGATTTGGAATTTTAAGTTGGAAAGTGGCGGCTTTGAAATCCGAGGTTTGATCACCCACGGTCAGCGCCGTGGATGCGGTGAGCTCGCGCAAAATTGGATCGTTTGGATTTTGCTCGCCAATATCTTGCACGCGCTTCTCAACTTCGGCGCGCGACAAAAGCAAATGGCCCGTGGCATTGGCTGCCTCGCCCTGCTTGGCCAGGCGCGTGGTCATGGTTATGGAAACGCCGCCGCGGAATTCCGTTTCAAAAATATCCGAGCCGCGATACACAATTCCGCCAAGACACACAATGGACACAATGAACGAGCCAATGACCAATGGTCGTCGAATGCGGATCCAATCAATTGAAGGCAGAAGCGTGCGCGCCACGCCTGGAAAAACAATGGCCAACATAGGCAATTTCTTTTGACCAAGCCAATTGGTCCACACTGATAAGAACACGCGCGTGACCCACAAACCGGTGATGAATGTCGCAATAACACCCACCGCCATGGTCACGCCGAAGCCCTTGACTTCCGTTCCCGCGAACAGAATCAGCATGGTGCAGATGATCAAGTTGGCAATGTTGCCGTCGAAAATGGCGGCGAAGGCGCGTTGAAATCCAAGTCGCACCGCGTTCTTCAGCGGTTCCTTGTTGATCATCAACTCTTCACGAATGCGCTCGTAAATAAGAACGTTGGCGTCAACCGCAATAGCCATGCTAAGCGCAACGCCCGCCAAACCTGGCAGCGTGAATGTGGCGTCCATGAACTTCATCACGCCGAAAATGACAAAGGCATTTACAATGAGTGAAAGATCCGCGATACCACCGGCGACCAGGTAGTACAAAATCTTCACGATGGCCAACACCAATGTTGACAGCGCGACGGCAAGCAAGCCGCGTTGCAAATTGTCGGAGCCAAGCGATGGCCCAAGCACGCTCATGGAAACTGGTTCGGCGCTGAGTTGACCTTCAAGCGCTCCCGCGGAAAGAACGCGGATGAGATATTTAATTTCCTCTTCGTCGAAACTTCCAGTGATTTGACCGCTGCCACCAATGCGGCTTTGTAAATTTGGCGCGGTGTAGACCTGGCCGTCAAGCACAATGGCCATGGCGCGTCCAATGTTTGGCCCAGTGAGGCGGCCCATTTCTTGTCCGCCATTTTGATCCAGTCGGAATGAAACGCTGGTTCGACCAAGTTCATCTGAACCACGCGACGCCTGCACCATGCTCCATGAACGTCCGCCCGTGGAATGCGTCAAAGTTTTTTCTGGAGTGGTGGATAAAAGCAAGTAGGGTTTGCCGTCATAACTGGCGCCGATCAAATCGCGGTTGGCGAAAAAATTGGCGGGATCGCGCAGCAATGCGTCCACTTGCGCGGGCGTTTCACCCCACTGCTTGGGATCATTGATTGGATACCACGCGGCCACGGAACTTTGCGCGCCCGCGGGACCACGCTCGGAAAGTTCCTTGCGCATTTGGTCGGGATTCACGCCTTCAGGCATGCGATTGCTGAGGGCAATTCTAAAATCAAGAACGCCGGCGCCGCGGAAGAGACGCTTCAAATCTTCGGGATCGTCCAAACTTGTGCGCACGGATTCGTACTCGCTGAACGTGGCAAGCGTGGCGTCAAAATCTTTTGTCGAACCAGGGAACTCGCTGCGGATGGATTGCAAGCCGCGATCGCGATCGCTTAAGCCCATCTTCGGATTTCCGTTCTCGTTCATTTCAATAGTGCCCGCGGCGTCGCGCATGGGGCGTGGAGTTTTATCCAGCGCCAACACACGCAATAATCGCGACTCGCTCAGACCCTTGGTGGCAACGCCTGTCATTTGCGCTTCAAGAGCAATGTCGGCCTTGGCCAATGTGTTCTCGGCGGCGGAAACATCGCCCCCACTTTTCGTGGCGGCGTCCAACGCGGCGCGCGCGTTTTTAGATTCATTAAATGCGGCTTGAAGCTTGGTGATTTTTTCCTTGAACGCGGCGTCGGTTCCACCAAACCGATCGGCGGCGTTGCCAGCCTCAAGCGATTGATTTAATTCGCCCGCGTCAATACCGCTGCGCTTAACCAAGTCCGCCAACGATTGTCGAAACGAAACTTGCTTCAGACGAATGTCATCGCCTGGAAGCGGCATGACCACTTCAATGCGATCGCGGCCTTGCGGCACGAAAGAAATATCCAACACGCCCGTGGGGTTTACGCGCTGTTTGAGCACGTCAATGACTTGTTTCAGAACCGCTTCCGAGTTTGCATTTGCCGGCATCTTCACCGAGTACACCAAGCTCACTCCGCCGCGCAAATCCTTGCCAAGGCGCAGCGACTTGTTCAGGGGCCACACGCTCCACATAAGGCCAGCGGTCATGACAACGATCAACGATACTTGTAGCGCGAGCCGATTCATTCAAACCCTTTCACAGAATTTCTCTGAGAGATGTATCCAACTTAAACTGTTTGCAACTGTTGCGAAACGAAAACCAAACTGCTCAATATGAAGTTATAAATTTGTCTTGGTGGCCGAGACTTCGGTGACTTCACTGGCCGCGGAATTAAGAACGGTTGTGATGGCGTCGCGCGTGAATGTGAGTTTGGTCTCTCGACCTTCATCAACGCGAAGCACAACAACATCGGGCTTGACTTCAACCACGCTGCCAATGATTCCGCCAGCGGTGACCACGCGGTCATTCTTGCGCAACTCGGAAAGCATTTTGGCGCGCGCCTTCTTTTGTTTGCGACCACTTAAGGTGCTGAATAAAACCATCATGACAAGAACTGGAATCAGAATCCAGAACATGTCGGCACCTGGTGGCGCGGTTGGCGCGCCGGTTGGCGTTGTTGCAGTGGCGACGCCATTGACCATTGTTGGCGCGGGCGTGGCTGGTTGACCTGCGAGAGCTGGACCTTGAAACGCAATTACATGTGTCATTCAGTATCTCCATGAAGGCTTTGGGGGCTGGCCGCTAGACACGGCCAAGCCTCTTTCAGCGAAGACCACGCATTGCAACCGATCACCCGCCGAATGTCTAGCAGCAGTCTTTGATAGAAACGAATGTTGTGCAGGCTGGCCAGGGTTGGACCAAGCATTTCACCCGCCATAAACAGGTGTCGGAGGTAGCTGCGGGAGAATCCGCCGGCGCACGTTTCGCAGTCACAATCGGCTTCAATTGGCTGGGAATCAGCGGTATGGACGGCGTTGCGAAGGCGAACCGGCCCCTGCCTTGTGAAGACCAAACCGTTGCGGCCATTGCGCGTGGGAAGGACGCAATCAAACATGTCCACGCCCGCGGCCACGGCCATAACAATGTCGTGGGCGTACCCCACGCCCATTAAGTAGCGCGGCTTGTGCTCTGGCAACTTGCTGGCGGTGAATTGCACGACATCGCAAATGGCTTGAGTGCTTTCGCCGACAGCCACGCCGCCAATGGCGTAGCCGGGCAAGTCGATTTGTTGAGTGAGTTCAAGACTGCGCGCGCGAAGTTCCAAAGATGTTCCGCCTTGCACA
>CANJIC010000061.1 GCA_947474205.1 Planctomycetaceae bacterium
AAAATAATTGGCACCACAAGCCAAAGACCTTTTGGACCCGCGACCAATTCATGGCCGCCGCACAAATGTTCCAGCCAACCCTTCACGCCAAGTTCGCGGAAGCCGTGCGCTTGAATCACAATGAACACAAAGAACGCAAGCACCGCGTTAACCGCGCTATTGACCGTGGCAGTTCCGCCCACCACCGCAAGTTGCGCGTCTTCAATCCATGTTCCAGTGATGGCTTGCATGTCCTGCATTGGAACCATGCCGATTAAATTCAGCGACAAAATAAGGAAGAACAGCGTGAGAAGAAACGGCGCGAATTTGTGCGCGTCTTTCTTGCCCATCATTGGCGTCAACATGTCGTCGCGCAGATACAGGCACATGACTTCGATCACTTGCGCAATGCGGCCGCGCGATAAATAGCGGCGATGACCTAGCGACTCTTTGCCCGTGGAAATATTTTTGCTGGCGTACAGCAACACCGCAACGAACGCGATCAATCCAACAAACAGCGTGACCACTTGCAGCGTGAGACCGCTGTATGGCTCCATTCCGCCAATGCGAACAGGCGCATCAAGCACGTGACTGACTGGATTGTTGCCGGAGGCGAGTAGGAATTGCATGGTTGATTCTGAAGTGAGTTAAGTGAACAAGATTGATACGCGAATGAAATGTTCAAACGCGCCGCGTGAAAGTGAGAGGCGGAAATTACTGCCTTTATTGTTTCCGTGTGGAAGCCGTCTGCCGTGAAACTGATTTTGCCACAATGATGGCCTCCGCAAGAAGTCCAACCATGGCCCAAACCACCCCTCCAACCAGCACCGTAAGGGCGGGCAGATGGGAGAAGAAGTATATAGAGATGAGCAGAATTGGTGCCCCAAGAACTCGCACAACTGTGCTGCCCAGCCACCAGAGCATCCAGTCGCTGGCGGGGCGGCGCTTCCAGGGTTGCATGCCAAAGAAAATGACCGCCCACAAGATGGTGATTGCGCCGGATGACGCGAGCAATCCACGGGCGGATTCGGGTTGGGCCTGCCAACTTTCCCACGGCAGTATATTTGTAAGTACTGACAAGATAAGCATTAACAAGAACAATCCAGCGACTTGCATTACGGGCAGCGCAAATATTGGCTCGCCCTTGAGCGGTCCAGACTGGGAAGTTTGCGCTTGCGCCGTGGCCGATCCAGAAAGCGTTCCTTGCGTGAGACTGTCTATAGATGAATGCTCTGAAGATAAATGCACAGGGCGCAACGATGGCGGTTCTGGCGCCGAAAATGGTGGCTGGATTTGCTCAGAATCAGCCATTTTTGCCGCCGTTTTGTGGTTTTTTGCCAGGGCCTTCTAGTTCGCTGTTCAATTTCAGGGCACTTCTAAGAAAAGTGGTGATTCCAACTAATACGCCAGCGCCCGCGCCACCAATAATTCCCCAGTGGCCCAAGTTTGGAAAAAGATAGTCCGCGCCCCACCCCAAAGCCACGCCGGCCACCACCTGGCTTGAGAATTCCCAACCTAGCGCGGCCATTTTCCAACCAATGCGGGTTTCCTTCAGGTCGCGATTGCGCCGCGCGGCGGGTGAAAGCGGAATCAATCGCTTGGGGGAAAATGGCGCAAGTCGGTCGCGGTTGGCTTCGCTGCCTGAATCTGTAGTTGAATCGCGGCGTGAATCGCGATCACCATCACGCTGCGAATCCGAATCAAAGTTGTTGTCAGAGGCTGGCATGGATTTCATGGAAGCCTACACTTCAACGCCAATCACCGAGACACCCCCATGGCAATTCCAGACGACCAAATTATTGATGTGACCGAGAGCAAACTCAACCGCTCCGAGAATCTTTTTGTTGTGTCGGTGTTCAAAGGACTTGGCACAACCATGCGCCACGCGTTTGAGAACTTTGGGCGCAACGGCACCACCAAGAAAAATGTTTGGGTGGTGCAATATCCAGAGCAGAAGCGCGACGATCGCCCGGTTGAGGAAGGCGGACAGTTCCGTCCCAATTTCCGCGGCGTGCATCGCTTGAATAAAGATGAAGATGGCCGCGTGCGATGCGTTGCGTGTTTCATGTGCGCCACCGCGTGCCCCGCAAATTGCATTCACATTGTGGCGGATGAAAGTCCGTGGGATGACCGCGAGAAATATCCAAAGCAATTTGATATTGACGAGTTGCGCTGCATTTACTGCGGCATGTGCGAGGAAGCGTGCCCCGTGGACGCCATTGAACTTACGCCGCATTATGAAATCACTGGTTTGTCGCGCCAAGAGTTGATTTTTGACAAGTCAAAGTTACTCCAGGTGTACGACCAGACTATTGGCGAAAAGCCGATGTGAGTGCGGCGCGAATGCGTGGCACTGAAATAAAACGCATGCTTCAACGCTGAGACGCGTTGTGGTTTTGCATTTGAAGTAATTTGCGCGCGTCAACGCGGGGACACATTGCGGTTGTAATTACGACTACCTGCGGCGCGAATTAGTTTTTTGGCTTCTTCAAAAACTTATCAAGCAATCCACCGACAACATCTTTTTGTTGCGTTTGCTGTGGTGGCGAACCCGCGGGGGGCGGAGTTGTGGTGGTTGTGCCCGCGCCAGATTTACCGCCAAAAATTCCCTCGGCGATGCCGCCAAGGCCCTTGATGAAATCCTCTCCCTTGGGAAAATCCAAATTTGGCTCCACTTTCATTTGCAATTCCTTGCCCTGAAGCGGCCCAAAGAATGTCACTTTCACCTGCACGGATTGGAGCGTTTGCGCCGGGAGTCTGCCCAAAATAGCATTGATGTCATTAAATGACTTTCCAAGCAAGCCGTTGCCCGCCATGGCGTTGGTGACGCCTTCAAGCGGATAGCGCACCCTGATGAAGTTGGCGAACGGCGGATGCGACGCGAGATTGATCTCGGCCTCTGAAAAAATAGTTTGCTGCCAACTGTTGCCGACCTTGCTTAATTGAATTGTGAAATCCTTGTAGGTGAGAATACCCTTGTTGATTTCGCCGTTGAGCGGCGAGAGCAAGCCCGGAATGGTGGACTTGTTGTCTTTCACCGTGGCAAGATTCATAAGACTGATCAACTGCCCGCTTTTTTCCAGCTCCACTTCGCCAACATCAATGGTGAAGCGCGCGTCGGTCTTGGCCATGTCAAATGGAAGCGGCGCGCGCACTATGGTGACCGTGGTGTTGACGGCTTTATTTTTAAATTCAATGTCGCCAAGAATTGGATTGATGGGACGCAAAATATGCTCGCGCATATTTTCATCGGGGCGCAATTGAAACGTAATGGCCTCGCTTGGCACGACAATAATTTCAGATTCCACAATGCGCACCGCGGGAATATCTAGCGTCAGCGTGGGACTTTCTATGTGTCCCTTGAAGCGGTCAGAGTCTTCAAAACCAGTTTGACCGGCAAGTTGAATACTGAACACAGGACCGGCGAGATTTTGAATGAAGCCGTCGCCTTCCGAGATGGCGTCAATAAGCGAGGATGGAAACTCGCTGATGTTGATGCCCGCCACTAATTTCATGGTGGACATATTCAGTTTGCCATCCGCGCCGGTGAGATTTTGCGCCTTCAACTTCACGCTCATGGGCTTGGTGGGTTGCCCGACTGCGCCAAGCGCGCCGGTGAGATTCAGTTGCGCGCTTTGGGCGCCGCTTGTTTGCACGGAAATATCCGTGGCCGCAAAATTCAGGGTGGCCACATTTTCTGGCTGCGCTGTTTGATTGCGCGGCGGCGGCGCATTTTTTGTGCTTGATGACAAAAGCGCCGTTGCGAACGTCACTTGAAATGGCTCCACGCGCGCGTTGCTTGCAATAGCCGCACCGACCGCGAGTGGATTCAACGCGCCATTGACGGATGGAATTGTGATGGACGCAATATCAAGCGCCACGGTGATGTCCGTTAAATTTCGCACAGGCGTTTTTTTCGGACCGCGGTCCAGAAAAATTCTCACCGCGTCGCCGGGCACGCTTGCGTTGGCGGAACTTTTTGTCAACGTAATCGATCCGTTGGCGGCGCGCGAACCGTTCATGTTGGCTTTCACGCGGCCCAGATCCGCGTCCAGCGCGAACGTCATGGCGCCGGACTGCGCGCCAACATTCGCCTTCAATTTGCCCGCATTTATGGCGCCATTGGTGGTCCACTCGGGAACATCGCCCATGCCAGCGAAACGCGCGATGCGTTGCACGGCCACTTCATTCGCGTTGATGGACGCGTTCCATTTGTCCGCGGATTGCATTTGAAATTCACCCGCCACTTTCGCGGCCAGACCGCTTCCATCCAGCAAATCCGCGTTCAGCGTGGCGGCAACAACGCCGTTGAAAGAAAGCGGACCGTTGAAAGTAGAGCGCATATTTTTAACCACAATTATTTCACTGAGTCCATTGAAACCCGTCAGCGAAAGCGAGGTGAATGTGGCGGCAATGTTGGATTTGGAAGAATTCAAATCGCGCTCCACAGTGGCCTGAATACTCATGTCACTCATGGCGCCGTTGCCCGCGTTGGCGGGAAGTCCGTTGGCCATCACGGCGGCCGCGGTCATGTTGCCTTCGAAAAGTTGTGGGCCATCAATATCCATATTGCCGCGAATCACGGCCTTCTGCAGCACCGCGCTTCCAGACAAGCCCGGTGTCTTTGCCAAGGAAAGTTGTTCAACAAAAATCGAAACTGGGCATGGAACTATTTCAAGCGAACCTTTTTCAAACGCAGCGCGATCCATCTTGAATGGTCCCGCGGCAAGCGTGCACTTTGTGGGCGCTTTTATTTTTGCCGCGCCTTGGCTGGCCCATTCAACCAACGCGGGAACAATGGTCAGCGTGGTATTGGCCAGCGTGAGCGAGGCCGTGCTGGTATCCCACTGCGCGTTCAGATTGATAACGCCAGGAATTGTTTGCGCGGAGATATTAAGCGTTCCACTTTCAAATGAGCCCGCAAGCGTGGACTTGATTGTTGAAACCCCGGGCTGAACATGGCGCAGAATGTCCACGATATTGGCTGGCATAGCTGGCAGAAGCGCGGGATCGAATGGGCCAACTTGCGTACTGGCGGTGACTTTCATTTGCTTGAATGCAAATTCTTTATCGCGCATTAAGCCGGTGATATTTGCGGTCACATTCGCCGGCGTTCCATTGAGCGTGGTGGTAAGAGCGAAGTCAACTTTGTCGGCCAGCGGCGCCGCGGCAAGCGTGACGTTCAGCGGGCCCATGGCCACGGGCGCAATGCCATCTTGAATAAATTGCGTGGCGCCAATGTTCAACGAACCTTGGGCGGTGAGATCCACCAAATTAAATTGTCCGTTGTCGCGGACTGGCGGAATATAAAAACTGTGCAGCGCGATTGTGACTGGCAACGGCTGAGTTGTGATGACATTGAATGGCTTCAACAACTCCGGCGAAAGTTGCGCGCTGAGTTGCGTGGTCTTGCCTTGCACGGCGCCGGTACTCATGTCGATCGCGGCGGCGCTTTGCAATTGAATCTTTGCGCTTGTAAGTGAAAGGTCAAATCCGGTGCCGCTGTTGGTGGCGGCTTGCAATGAAATTGTTGGACCAACATCGCGCGCCATGTTGATGGGCGTGCCTTGCATGAATTTTTGAAACAGCGAAGTGGGAATATTTTGCGCCTGCACCGAGCCGGCCCACGTGCGCGGATCCTTGGCCCATGTTGCGATTGGATCTTTGGAATTTGGACGAACCGCCTGTAACTTGGCGGCGATTGTGGCGGGTTGGCCATTCACGGAAATAGCGATATTTGCCTGCACATCTATGGGTTTTGAGGCGGCGGCGTCAATAGAAAATTTAGCCTGCGTAATTTCCGCGGACGCTTCCAGCAAGGGCGACAACACGCCATCCACTTGCGCGCTCAGCGAACCATTGACTGCGATTGGATCAAAGGCGCCGGCGGTATTGAAGATGTTGGTGAACGTTCCATTGGCGGAAATGGCGCCGGGCTTGTCACCAATTTTTGTGTTGGCGGACAGTTGAATTTCCAGCGGACCCTTTTGACTCACCGCAAGTTTGGCTTTGAGTCCATCAACGGCGAATGCGGGACCGGCGGCGTTGGAAATGGTGGCATCGAAACTACTGATGGTGATTTGAATTGGACGCGATAGAAATTGAAACGCGGGCGTGGCTGGCGACGCTGTTGATGTTGCGGTTGTTTTTTGCGGCGCGGTTGTCGCGGCGGTTTTTGCAAGATCAAGCAAACTCAGTTTGCCGTCAGCGTCAAGCGCGCCGGCAATTTTGGCGGACATGGTCACATCGATTTGATCCACGCTGCCTGTGGCCAAATCAAATAAGCCGTTGCGCAGCGACGCTGAAACAGCGACGGAACTTTTTCCGTCATTGCCAACAATGCTGAAGTTGTCCACGGCCTGCGGACCAAACCATGTCAGCGACATGTCGCCAATGGAAACTTTGCCGTTCACTTGCTCCGCGACGGCGCCAGTAATGAACCCGCGAAACATTGGAAGCGACGCGATGGATGGAAGGAACGCGACCAGCGCGATCACGCATGTAAGACCGCCAAGAATGATCCACATGAAAATCTTGCGAAACTTTTTGCGCGGCTTTAAATCGGAAGTTGCGGACTGCGTTGTGTTGTTTGTGTCGGTCATGGTTGGACCGCACAAATTACCTCAATCAACGGTGATTGGCGCGGGACCTGTCGCGGGCGCAAGTTGCAGCATTTTTTCAAGCGCTTTGCGCGCAAGCTCCGCCGCTTTCGGGTGCACAGCAATTTGATTCACCACGCGGCCCTCAACAAGTTGATCTAGACACCACAACATGTGCGACTGATCAATTCGGTACATGGTGGTGCACAGACATTGGCAATCGCTGAGCATGCGCACTTGCACATCGCGCGCCTGCGCGGCTTGCGCAAGTCGATTCACTAAATGCACCTCCGTGCCAACAACCCAACTCGAACCCTTGGGCGCGTTCGTAATTTGCTGAATGATGAACTCCGTGCTGCCCACAAGATCCGCTTGCTCCACCACTTCTTGGCAACACTCTGGATGCACTAATACTTTCACCGCGCTATTTTCCGCGCGCGCTTCGTCCACATGCTCGGGCCGAAATAATTTATGAACGCTGCAATGGCCCGCCCACAATAGCACTTTGCTGTTTTGAATTGTGGCCGCGTCAAGACCGCCCATTGGTTTCTTTGGATTCCACAACGCCATGTCGCTGGCGCCGCCACTACGCTGCGCATCTATTTCACTTTTCAAACCAAGATCGCGCGACGTGTTGCGCCCCAAATGTTGATCGGGCATGAAGATCACTTGCACGCGCTCGCCCTTGGCTAACTTGCTGTCGCCGCCATCAAAGGCCCACTTCAACACGTGCCGCGCGTTGCTTGATGTGCAACATGCGCCGTGGTGTTCACCAACAAACGCCTTCACCGCGGCGCTTGAATTCACATAGGTAATTGGAATCACGCGCACCTTGTGCTTGCTTTGCGCGTGCGCCTTTTCAATTTCTTCCCACGCAGTCAACGCGTCTTCGTAGGCGGCCATGTCGGCCATGGAACAACCGGCGGACAAATCGGGAAGAATTACTTTCACAGATTCATCGGTGAGAATGTCGGCGGTTTCCGCCATGAAATGCACGCCGCAAAATAAAATAAATTGCGAGCCGCGCGCCTTGGCCTCTTTGGCCGCCATGCGACTGAGTTGCAGCGAATCACCAATAAGGTCGGCGTGCGCAATGACATGATCTTGTTGATAGTGATGGCCAAGAATGAGCAACTTGTTTCCCAGTTGCTTGCGACGCGCGGAAATGGCGGCCGCAAGTTCCTCATCGGAGCGCGTTCGATAGTGCGCGGGAATTTCTGGCTGCCACAACATGGTTTCATTCTAGAACGAACTTCCAAGCGGGGCTTTAATGCGAGTTTGAAATATGCATGGTGAAAGACACCAATTAAAAATTTGCGCGGGAAACACGCAAACGTGAAAGGAATTTGCTTAATCAACAATAAAAACGAATCGCCTTGAAACGAAATGGCGTCAACCACAAAAAATTCCGCGAATCGGCGCGGTTCATTTCACGGATTGAATCGCGGGCGTGTGAATGCCCTCGACGGCGATCACTGGCAAACCCATATGCTTTTCAATGGCGGTTGCAAGAATTTCCGCCTCTAGGGCGCTAGCCACAAGCACAAACAGCGTGCTGCCACTGCCAGACACATGCGCCGCGCGCTGCGTCAACTCCGCCAACTCCTCTAGTTCGCCGCGCAACTTTGGCGCAACTTCACACGCGGGATGCGCCAAGTCGTTAAACGGCGCGTCGTGGGAAATGTTTTGCATGGCTGACAACGCGCGCACGCGATCTGTTTCAAGCGCGCCATGCGGACGCAGTTGATCAAGCGTTTGATAGACCGCGCCAGTTGGACACGCGGCATCTGGAAAAACAAGCAGCGCGTGCAAATTATCTGGAAGCGGCGCGGGCTCAAGTTGCTCGCCAAGACCAGTCACAATCGCGCTGCCGCCATCGATTAAGAACGGCACATCGCAACCAAGTCGCGCGGCAATGTCGCGCAATATTTCCCGCGACAACTTCAAATCAAAAAGTTCATTCAGCGCGCGCAACATTGCGGCGGCGTTGCTGGAACCACCACCAAGGCCGCCGCCCACGGGAATTCTTTTCTCAAGCCGCATTTTAATTGGCAACTTGCGGCCAACATGCGCCTCCACTGCCAAGTGCGCGCGCACCGCCAAGTCCTTGGTGAAGGACCAATCGATTTCGGATTTACGCCGCGCGTCTTTGTGCCAAATAATTGCGTACAGCGAAAACGAATTCGGCTCCAGCGCCTCAAGAAAAAGTTCATCGTGCAGCGACACGGTCACCATCCAACTTGCAATGGGATGCATTCGCTGCGCGTTGGGCGCGCCAACAGACAACGCCAAATTCAATTTGGCGGGGGCTAATGCGCAAATGGTGCGGCGCTGGTTCATGCCATGAAAGTAGCGGAGATTTGACCACTTCGGCTATCCTGAGAAACCCCGTATTGAACGCAGTTGAATTTTTTCAAACGCCCGCGCTATTGCACCTTAAGGAGTCACCCATGTCCCAACCCGCCATTGAATTTGCGCCAACCGCCCCAAAAACATTCGTGCCCGCAAACACCAACGCCGCGGATTGGTCGCAGCTTGAACCGCTGTATCAATCGCTGATCACGCGCGAACTGAAGTGTCAGCGTTGCCTGGAAAAACTAATCTTGGATCGCAGCGATTTGGATGCGGCGGCGGAAGAGGCGCAGGCGAATTTATACATCGCCATGACGTGTCACACCGATGATGCGGTGGCAAAAAAAGGTTTTCTAGATTTTGTTGAGCACGTGGAGCCGCAACTCAAGCGCGTTGGTTTTGAACTGGACCAAAAAATTGCAAACAGCCCGCACGTGCCAAAACTGGACGCCAATCGCTACGGCGTGTTGCTTCGCGCCGTTGGTCAAGAAGTAAAATTATTCCGCGCGGAAAATGTGGCGCTGCAAACGCAAGCCACCAAACTGGATCAGTCCTACAGCGAAATCTCCGGCGCCATGGTGGTGAACTTTGATGGCGAAGAAAAAACCTTGCCGCAAATGGCGCGCTACCTGGAAGATTCCGACCGCGCCAAGCGCGAAGCAAGTTGGCGCGCGGTGGCCGAGCGCCGTCAACAAGATTGCACAAAGGTGCATGACATTTACAGCAAGCTGATCACACTGCGCGACCAA
>CANJIC010000062.1 GCA_947474205.1 Planctomycetaceae bacterium
CAACTTCGCGCCAATGCGCGTGCTTGAAGCGCCCCACCACTCTGGTGCCGTGCATTGCACGCCGCTCTCTTCAAGCAACGGTTTAATGTCGCGCAAGAACGTATAGGCTTCCGCGGTTGTCAAATCCAAACCTGTCGGAGACGTTTCTTCAAGCGCGTCTTCAAACTTTGGCCACACACGAGATACGCGCGCGAGTTCACTTAAGAGCAACTCCGCTGTTTTTTCCGCCGCTTGATTGGCGCCGCCACGACCAGAGGCCTGCGCCCAAATTGTTTCAGCTTCAATAATCGCCGGTGGATCTTCCGTGGTAATCAATTGAAACGAAAGCCGCCACGGGTGCTTGTCCTCTTCGCCCTCTTGCTTGGTGAAGAGCGAGCTTGAAGGTTCATCCAGTTGCAACAGAAGATGCATGGGACGACCTTCGCCAATGTCCTCCAGAATGGCCAACCACTGGCGCACACCACGGACCAAACTGACATCACCCACCGCGAGATTTTTAACCTCGATGTTGTTGCCAAGAAGTCCGCCAAGCCACGCCACATGCGGATCAGTTGTGGGGTCGCGATCTTCAATTGCTTCAACATAATTTTCCGCCAACATCACTTGGCGCAAGAATGAATCCACGCACGCATTCAAGAAAGACTCCAACACCAGCCAACCGTCGCCAGCATGCGCGTCGGTCACAGCCCTGCAAATAGGCGGCATTCCCGCTAAAAGCGTGGCCGCGCGCTCGGCGATGGCCGCATCGTGCAACCAAGGCCGCCAATGCGCCTTCACCATTCCGCTGCGATCTTGCTGCACAGTTGGAACAACGCGTTGGTCCTCCATGAGCTCCAGACCAAAGCGCGCGGCGGCGCACCAAAATTGAAATTCATGACCAGTGTGTTCATGCTCAAGTCCGCCGGCATTTTCAAACGCGAGAAGTTTTTCTTGAACATCATTCACCGCGACAATGATTGTTGGAACTTGCACGGTGTCCAAATGCAAATCTGCTCCGTTGTCGACATCCGTGTCCATGGCCACGGCCAGACGATCGCTTGGCGCCGGATTCTTGTGATCAAATGGAAGCACGAGTTGCATTGAACTACTCGGCGCATTTTCGGCGACACCAAATCCCACTCTTGCGGCAAGTTCACGCAACTCCGCTTCAGCACAAACAAATGGATGATTTAAAATAGTTTCTGATTGAACGTCGCTTGCCGACTCAACATTTTTCTTGTCGCCGCCGGCTTGCTCCAACTTCAGAAACATGGCGCTTGACTCCGCCCACAGGTGGAGTTGATCGCCATGCCAATTTGCGTGAAGTACAAACATCAGGGATACGGATTCTTTTTTAAATGTGAGCACAGAGCAAGCCGAACAAGAATGATTGCGCTGGGACTCGAACCCAGAACATGCTGGTTAAAAGCCGGCTGCTCTACCAATTGAGCTACGCAATCTAGAACGAACAATGGTACAGACAACTGCCTTTGCGTTTTTTGCGTTTTTTTGGAAATATTCTAGGACTTTGCTAAAGTCCGAGAATAGACTGCTCCGATCATTAGTTATAGATCTTTTTAAATTCCGACAAAGAAGGTCCAAAAACTTCTGTATTTGGGTTTGCAGATCTTGTGTTTGTATCGGACTGTGTTGCAGGACTAGTTTTAATTGAGCCGGAAGACGTTTCTAAAGGTGATTGAAAATAAATTTTATAAGGAGTGACTGACATGCACGTACATATTCCAATCGTTGATCGTTTCGTGAAGTACCTTTCCGATGAACGGCACTTCAGCCCCTACACGGGTCGTTGTTATGCGATGGATCTGAGCCAGTGCACGGATTTCTTGGCGGCTACCGCCAAAATAACCGTTGACATGGGAGCGGAAAAAGACGCGCTCGAATCCCGCAAAGCCGATGTGAAAGGCCGCACTTTAACCGCACGCATATTGGCGTGCGATGTTGAAACACTTCGCGCATTCTTGGCGGACCTGAGCGAAAAGAAATATTCGCTGGCCACCATGGCGCGAAAAATTGCCACGCTGCGTTCCTTTCATAAGTGGATGGAGAAAACTGGTTTGACCACCAGCAACCCCATGACCATGATTCGTTCACCAAAGCAACCGAAGCGTTTGCCCAAGGCGATCACTGTTGATCAAATTGAGCGATTGCTTGCGGCGCCAGACGCCGAGGAACTTCTTGGTTCGCGCGACCGCGCCATTCTTGAATCCTTATATGCAACAGGCATGCGCGTCAGCGAAGTGGTTGGCCTGAATCGTGGCGACGTGGTGTTTGATGCCGGTTCGGAAAGCGTGAGTTTGCGCGGCAAAGGCAAGCGCGAGCGCATTGTGCCGCTGAATCCAAAAGCGGTTGAATCCGTGCAGCATTACCTTTCAAAGTTGGATTCGGAGCGAACGGTTGGCCGCACTCCAACCTCTCCCCTGTTTGTCAATAAAAATGGAACGCGTCTCAGCACGCGCTCCGTGCGTCGCAAGGTTGCAAAATATCTAGTGCAAGCCGGTCTGGATCCAGACATCAGTCCGCACACCATTCGACATTCATTCGCCACGCATCTTTTAATGAGCGACGGAGTGAATTTGCGCGAGGTGCAGGAGTTGCTTGGGCATCAAAGTTTAAGCAGCACACAGATTTACACGCATCTCACAAATTCACGCACGCGCGAGGTCTATGACAAGGCCCACCCGCGTGCCGAGGCGGGTTGAATTCAAACGCGTTGATCAATGACCAGTCAAGGCCAGGTGCGCACGTTGTTGCGCATCTTGGCCAATGGCGGTGATGTGTCCAAGTTTGCGACCTGCCCGCGGCGACTTTCCGTAAATGTGAACGCTGACATTGTCAATTTCATCGCGGGCACGATCGTCTGGCACGTTCTGAATGAGATGATCGCTGAAACTTTTTCTCGCCGCAAGTCCCGCCGGAATGTCGCCCACAAGATTGATCATGACCGAAGGCGCGCGCAAGGCTGTTGAGCCAAGTTCCTGCCGCGTGATGGCCCTGATGTGATTTGTAAATTGACTTGTGTGGGCGCCTTCAATGGACCAATGTCCGCTGTTGTGAACGCGGGGCGCCATTTCGTTGGCGATCAATTGCTGTCCCGCGGGCGTGTTCAGCACAAAGAACTCAACACACAAAACACCTTCATACTGCATGGTTTCCATCATTTTTTCCATGGACGCCTGGGCATGCCGCAGAACTTGTGCATCAACTCCAATGGCTGGAACAGTGGTCTGATGCAGAATTCCATTGATGTGTTGATTGCGGCATGGCGGATAGAAAAGCGTTGTGGCTGCCGAGACAGCGCTTGTTGTTGGCGATGCATTTTGTTTTGCGCGCACGGCGATCAAACTTATTTCAAAATCAAATGGAACAAACGCCTCAAGAATGCAAGGAACATTTCCAAGTTGCGCGTGCGCCAGAGCAGCGGCGGATACATCATGAATAACGCGCTGGCCCTTGCCGTCATAGCCTTGACCGCGGGTTTTTAACATGGCGGGCACGCCCACATGTTGCAACGCGGGCGCAAGATCGTCATGGCAAGAAACTGGCGCGAACAATTGCACGTTGAACCCCGCGGCTTGAAAAAACTTTTTCTCTTGAATGCGATCCTTGGCAACTTGGGCGCAGTGTGGCGCTGGACGCACCGGCGCAAAGTGTGAAAGCGACTCAAGCGTGGCAAGCGGAACATTTTCCCATTCAAAGGTGAAGACATCCACGCCTTGGGCAAACTCCGCCAACGCATGTTGATCATGAAAGTCGCTGCGAATCACCTGGCCAAGCGACTCAACGCAACACTCACCAGGCGGCACAAGAAACTTGAATGAATGCCCTAGTTTTTGGCCCGCTTGCGCCAACATTTGACCAAGCTGGCCTCCGCCAACAATTCCAATATTCACCGAACGTCGCCCTTCGCTTCATTTTGAATTGTGTTTTTGGACGGATCTGGTTTTCCCAGCACGCTGTTGGCGCGGGCCGCGCGATCGGCCTGAAGCGCCGCGCGAATATGTGGAAGATCGTGCGCGATAATGGACGCGGCCAACAAACCCGCGTTCTCCGCTCCAGCGCGTCCGATGGCCAAGGTGCCAACAGGAATTCCAGCGGGCATTTGAATAATGGACAACAGTGAATCAATTCCATTCAACGCGCTCGTATTCACCGGCACCCCAAGCACTGGCAATATTGTTTTACTGGCGCACATGCCTGGCAAGTGCGCGGCGCCACCAGCGCCAGCGATAATGACACGTAACCCGCGTTCGGCCGCAGTGGATGCGTATTCAAAAAGCAAATCAGGCGTTCGATGCGCGCTGACCACGCGGCACTCATGCGCCACGCCAAGCTTGCTTAACATTGCGGACGCGTGTTGCATGGTGTCCCAATCGCTTTGACTTCCCATGATCACGCCAACAAGTGGGTTTGGTTGCGAAGCCATGTCCATGTGATCTATCCTACGAAATGAAAATCACTCGCTAAACCCCTGCTTTTTCAGGTATTCACGCATGGACAAGGCGAAGCGGCCGCGCGCAATGACCGCGGCGGTGTCATGGGTCGCGCCTGGAAGAACCTCTATGAAGCCATCGCCTTTCAGGGGCGCAATGCCCGCGCGAAGATCGGCTTCTTGCAGCGCGGCGATTTTCTTTTGCAAGTTGGCGACCGCGCGTTCCAAATAAAATGAATCGCGCGCACCAACTAGTAGATGAACTTTGGTCGCGAACACGGGCGCAAGTTCATTCCAGTTTTTGGTAACCAAGCGCAGAATGTCGTAGCGACTCCAATACTTTTCAACCACGTTGTGGTTTATTTTTCCTGTCAGAGGATCAAAGGCGCGCAGCGGAAGATCTTCACGAATTCCTGGCGGACTAAAACACGCCGCCCAAGAATCCCACTGCTCGCCAGAACCCCCGTCGGGATCAAGCGCGCGTTCCATGCCAACTTCTTGTTGAACGCTCATTAGAATTTTTTCATCAACATCACCTATGGGCATTCGATACGAACCTTGCGCATTGCCTTGTGCGTCTGTGAACACGCTTTCATCAAGATAGAGATTGCTTTTTTGAAACGCGCTGAAGTCAACCGGGTCGGGCGAACTTGCCCAGCACCCGCCGAACGAATTGGGGTACTTCAGTTGCAGCCATAAAGCGCTCCACGCGCCGCTGGAATGCCCAGTTAATAAGCGCGCGGCAGGATCGCGAAGAAGACGAAATCGCTCCTGAAGTTGAGGAATAAATTCCTGCACCAACGCGCTGGCGCGTGGACCATTCAGTTGCGAATCGGCGAACCCATGATGCCCAAGCGGAGACTCCGGATCAAGAATGACCCACACGGCTTGCGGCACGGCGCCGTTGATTGGCGCGCGCAACATTCGCGCGTAACTTTCAATATCGGTGAAGCGTCCTCCAAAACCTGGAATGACATAAATAGTTGGCCACACCCTGCGTGGAAATTGAAGGTCGTTGTACCCCTGCGGAAAAAGAATCGCCGCGCGCTGCTTGGTTGGCCGCCCCAACGCCTTGGTCAACATTGGACTGATCTCATCAATCCAAACAACATTCTGAATCACTGGCAGTTCGATTTCTGGAACGCTTTGAGTAAGCTCTATCACTTTCGTATCGCGCGCGGATCGATCAAAGTGAATGGTCACGGGCTTGGAAAATAAATTGCCTGGACTATGATGACCGCGCTCGGTGTGATGATTATCAAAGACGGCTTGCACTTCAAAATCGCCCGCAAGTTGATCCAGCGGACAAGGCCACCCGATTGCCTTGGAATCAATCACAACGGCTTGACCAGCGTGAAGTGATTGCACGGAAACGCTATAAATTGGCTGCGGATCCTCAAAGAATGGTCCGTTGGCTGGTTCCCCATAATTTTTTGAACCGGCCTTGTTGAAAAATAATTTCAATCGACCGGATGTCGAACCTGGATGGAGAAGGTGTTCAAATTCAACTGGCACGACAACTTCAATGCGGTCGGTTTCTCCGACGCTGGGTACGGCTGTCTGCGACAATGAAAGCGTAATAAATAACGCAAGCCAAGCGATCATAAGTTCTCATGCTATCGCTAGACTCTAGGTGTGCACGTACGAATGAAATTCATTTTAATCGCCCTCGCAACCATGGTCTCATGCAACGGCGGAAGTAGCACGGAGCGCATGGCTAACCGCGTGCTCAATGGAGCCGCGGATGGCATTGCGGGATCAGTCGACAAACCCGTTTATTTAACATTTGCAGACGAGGGGTTGGTGGTTGATGTTGTGATTGAGAATGCCTCTGGCGATGTGATTGTGCGAGGCAAGCCGAAGGAGACTACTGGTGACACTGCTGTTCGTATTGAGCCCCGATTTGAAATTGCAATAGAGAGCCAAACCAATTCGAAGCTGAATGAAATTGAATGGGATGTGCATATGGACCCCAACGATCGTGGCGGACAAACGCTGACAATTGATGTACGGAGCAAAAACCCAGAGGCGTGGTTCGCCGGTTCCGACATTGAAGTGGACACCGCGCGGTTGGGTACGGTGACGATTCACACCAAGCGCGGAAAAATTATCGTTGATGACAACCGTGGACCAACGGATTTAAGCACGATTCATGGGGAAATTAGGGTGCGTACACCGTGGCCCATGACGCAACCGTGCGCCATGGTGACGGCGCAAGCCAGTATCAGTTGGTGCACCCGCGGCGAGAGCACGGGAGAGTTTGATTGCGAAACGGTTGGTGGAAATATTATTTCATACTGCCGCTATGGAAGATGGATCATGACGGATAAAGACAACGACACCAATTCGCTACATGCCACTTTGAATGGCGGCACGAATCCAATTATCATGCGCACCGTTGATGGCGATATTCGAATTACGATTGTTGAGGATCCGCACAACACCGGTTCCTTCCATTGGCCGTGACCCGCGCCAGTTCATGCAAAGTGAATTCAAATGAAAGAAGTCCAAGATCATTGGTTTCGCAAGGCCAAAGAAGATGGCTACCGCGCGCGCAGTGCGTACAAGTTGCTGGCAATTGACGAGCGCTTTCGAATTTTAAAACGGGGCATGCGCGTGCTTGACGCGGGCGCCGCGCCTGGTTCGTGGACGCAGGTGGCTTCAAAAATTGTTGGTGAACTTGGCGAAATTGTGGCCGTGGATTTAAAGAAAATCGACCCGCGTGGACTTGCAAGAAATGTGCGCTTGATGTGCGGGGATTTGCGCCAGATTTCCTTGGCGGATTTTGGCGGCTATTTCGACGTGATTCTGTCCGACATGGCCCCTGACACCACTGGCGTGCCCATGGCCGACGCCGCCATCAGCGTGCGCCTGTGTCATTCGCTGCTTGATTTGGCCAAGGAAGTGCTAAAAGTACGCGGTGATTTGGTTATGAAAGTGTTTGAAGGCGAGGGCTATTTGGAATTGCTGGCGCGCGCTAAAAATATATTTGTTGAAGCGCAGGGATATAAGCCCTCTTCAAGCCGAGCCGAGAGCGTGGAAATGTTCATTGTGTGCGGCGATTACAAGGGACGCAAATTTGATCAAGCAACCATCACAACGCGGGTCAAACCGCCGCCCGGACCGGGTTGGAAAAGCGGCGGATGAATATTGAATAGGTCATCTATCATTCATACGCCATGACCTCCGATGAAAAATCCCAGCAACCCAGCGCCCGCTTTGAGCCGGTCATTGCCATCACCATGGGCGACCCTATGGGCATCGGTCCAGAAGTTGTGGCAAAGGCGTTGTGCGATCCCGCAATTTTGCGGTTGGGAAAATTTGTGGTGTATGGACAAAATCAGCCATTGGTTGACGCGGCGGATCGCGCGGGAATGCGGCCGTTTTGGTTTCGCATTGCCAAGGAAAATATGCCAACAAGCCGCGGTGTTGCCGCCGAACCAGTGGTGCTTGATTACGGCCACGAAGATTCATTGCCGCATGCGCACGCGCCAAGCCGCGCGGGCGGACTGTTGTCCAAAGCTTTTGTGGAGGACGCAATCGCCGACGCGCTTCGACCTGTTGGAGACGCGCGAAGAGTTGACGCGGTTGTGACTGGTCCAATTTCAAAAGAGAGTTGGTCGATGGCGGGTTTCAAGTGGCCCGGCCACACTGAATTATTCGCGGCTCGTTGCAAAGCCACGCGCCACACCATGTTGTTTGAAAGTCCGCGGCTGCGCGTGGCGTTGGCCACGGCGCATGTTCCGCTGATGGACATTCGCAACATGCTCACCATTGGCCGCGTGTTTGATCCAATTGATCTTGGCTACAACTATTGCCGTCAACTGGGAATTGAAAAGCCAAAGATCGCGGTGTGTGGTTTGAATCCGCACGCGGGCGAACATGGTTTGTTTGGCGATGAGGAGGAGCGCGTGATCGCGCCAGCTATTGAAATTGCCAGGCGCAACGGTATTGATGTGCGCGGACCATTTCCAGGCGACACAATTTTTATCGACGCGGCCGCGGGCAAATGGGATTTGGTGGTGGCCATGTACCACGATCAAGGTTTGATCCCGGTGAAGTTGCTGGGATTTGACCGCGCCGTGAATGTCACCATTGGCTTGTCCATGGTGCGCACGAGTCCGGACCATGGAACCGCGTTTGACATTGCCAGCAAAAACACCGCCAGCCCAAACAGCATGAAGGCTGCGATTGAGTTGGCGGTGAAATTGGCCCACGCCAAAGCTGCGCATGCAAGCCATGGCAAGGGACACGGCGCCAAAGATGAAATGGCAAGTGATGCCGCGCTTGACTCGCTTGGCTTTGAAGACACCGACGCGGAATAACATCTCCTAGCGCTACCAACACTCGCGAGTGCGATTGCTTTAGAAGATTGTCCGCATGTTGCGTACGCCAACTTCAAGCAGAAATGGACCACGGAGTTTCTAAATTCACTTTTGCTTGATGGGCAACTTCTTCGCGCGAATTTTTGCGGGCGCAGTTTCCACAATCGGTTGAACATCTGGCTTTGCAACAACTGGCTTTGGAGCGTTGGCTTCTGGCGTTCTTGCGCCACGACGCGCGCCCGCGGCTGCGGCCACACCAATAGCGGCAATTGCCCCTGGCGCTGGCACCAAACTGCCATCTATTCTTAAATTATCTATGCGCGCATTTCCGCTTGAGCTTGTGGCGCCAGAAAATTGAATTCGAAGTCGAAGTGAGCCATTTTCCACAAATGTGAAGGACGACAAATCCATCGAATATAATTGGAACTGTGTGGTGTTGGCGGAAACGCTGCCAACGTCCTTCCATATTTCGCCATTCCAAACCTGCACCAGCATGCCTGCGAAGCCGCTTGAACTGCGCCGCGCCGCCATGCTGAATTGCAATTGCTTCATGCCCAATGTGTTGACATCAATGACAAGCGATTTTGTATTTTGCGTTGTGCCAGTGACCGTGAGCGATTGACCCGCGATGTCGCCGTTGTAGGCGTTGATATCCGTGCCGACCAAGCCGCTGAGACCGCCCGTGAACTCGGTTAGTGATAGCCCGCC
>CANJIC010000063.1 GCA_947474205.1 Planctomycetaceae bacterium
CAAGGTAGGTGACCATGCGTGGACTTTCGCGTCAGTTCTTCACGGGAACCGCGGACACCCTGAAAAATTCCTGCGGCTCAAGCGCGGTCTTGTAGGTGTTCACATTTCCAAAGTCACGCTTCACAAATCGCAGCCACGGCGCCACGCGAATAAATGTGTACGCCTGATCCTCCGCCACGCACGCCTCAAACTCTCGCCACACTTGCATGCGCTCGGCCTCGTTCATGGCGCGGCGCCCCTTCTCAATCAGCGCGTCGCACTGTGGACTATTCCACTGCGTGAAATTGTCGCCGCCTTCCTTAATGCTTTCACTATGCCAAATCTGGCGCGGATCGCTCTCGGGCGCGTTGTTGCCCCACCCCATGGTTATGGCGTCAAAGTCGCGCAATTTAAGCAATTCTTGATAGCGGCTCCAATCCACTGGACGCGTTGTCATGACAATGCCGGCCTTGCCGAAACTGTCCTTCACAAAACGCGCGATGCGCTCACTGATCTCGCCGCCCGTTGCATATGTGTATTCAAAAGTGAACTTGTCGCCTTTTTCATTTTCCAAAATACCGTCGCCGTCGCGGTCTTTCCAACCCGCCTCCGCCAAAAGTGCTTTTGCTTTTTCAAAATCAAATGGAAGCGGCGCCACGGATGGATCACTGCCAGGACTTTCTGGATTCACCGGACCCTTAGACACCATTCCAATTCCATCCCAAATGTCGCGGATCATTTTTTCACGGTCAAGCAACATGGTCATAGCGCGACGAACGCGCTTGTCGGCGAACGGCGTCAAGCCCTTGCCAGCGCGCGGTCCACATTGCCACGCAATAAAGCTGTATCCGCAACGCATGTTGGTCCACTTCAACGCGTAATTTGTTTTCTCAAAGTCCGCCTCCTCTTTCATGATCTTGTTGAACTGCGGACTTGTTGGAAGCATCATGGAACCCTCGCCATTGCGATACGCCACCAAGCGACCAAGATCATCCTTGATGGTGCGAAAACGCAGGCTGGCCAGCGGCGCGGGCGCGGCCCAATATTGCTCGTTGCGAACCAGCACAACATCTTGTCCAGGCGTCCACTGATTCTTCAAATCGTCAGCGTTTTTAGGCAATTTCTCCAAGCGAAATTGCCCGGAGCCCATCATCATTCCAGTGGACTGGTTGATTTGCGACGGCTCAAATGTGCCGTAGTAATGCTTGGGCAAAATCGGATCGCCAAACGCCGTGAGAATATTGGTGAACAGCGGCTCTTTGAAAATAAATTCCACTGTGAGGTCATCAATCACCTTCACGTCTTTCAAATTGTCTTGAGTGCTACGCGTGCGCTCGGCCTCAATCAGCGGATTGTTGATGAAGTCAATATAGGTGTAGCGAACATCCTCGCTAGTCAACGGGTGGCCATCGCTAAAGTGCGCCAGTGGATTGATGTGCGCGCGAATCCACAAACCGTCAGGATCAATTTGCCAGCCGTCCGCAAGTTGGCCGACCATCTTCAAAGTGCGCGGATCAAATGTTCCAAGACTTTCAAAGACGCGGTCGTTGACGCGCGTGGAATACACGTCGCTGGAAATGTATGGCGTTAACTTGGCGGGTTGCGCCTCGAATAATTCCGTGAACTCGCCACCCATGGCGTAACCAGGAATTTTTGCGGGATCACTAGCGGCGGTCGGCGCTTTCCATTGCTCCACTTTCACACCAGGGCGCGCCCAAGCGGTGTCGCTGGAAGTCGCGCTTGCATTGGCCGCGCCGCTTGCATTGACCGCAACGCCCGCGGGTGCCACGCGAATTTGCTGAATTCGTTTCTCAAGTTCAAGCAACCGATCATCCACGCGCTGCAACAGCACCCATTGGCGATCGCGCTGCACCATCAACAGCCACATGGAAAGCGCAATACCAAGCAGAAGAACAAAAAACACGAAATCTTTGAAGCCGAATCCGTTTTTCATAAGGGTTAGCAGCGTATCACCTCATTAACATATTGGGCAACGCGCATTCATCCCGCAGAGGCTGGATCAAGCCGATCACGCAGCCTATCCGCGGCGAAATTAAGAGTTAAAAGCGCGAACGCAACCACCGCGCACGGCGGAGCCAACAACCACCAACGGCCCTTCACCAAATTTAATTCAGGCAAACCCGCGGCCGCTAAATTTCCAAGGCTTGGAAGCGGATCGCGAATTCCAATTCCAAGAAAACTTAAAAAACTTTCGCTTAAAATTGCGCCAGGCACCGCAAGCGCCGCATACGCCGCCACCGGTCCCGCCAAATTGGGCAGCAAGTGCCACCAGAAAATTCTGCCAGTGCCAGCGCCGGCCGCGCGCGCCGCCTCCACATAAGGTCGCTCGCGCAGCGACAACACTTGCCCGCGCACCACCCGCGACATGGTCAACCAACCCACGCCAGAAATAGCGACAAGCATGGTGAAAAAATTCAATACTTGGCGCGAGGTCGGCGCGAAATCTCCCAACGCGCGCTCGGCGAATCCATCCACCGCAACGCCCAGCAACGTGACCAACAACATGGATGGCAACGCGTACAACACGTCAACTGATCGCATAAGCACGCTGTCCACGCGTCCGCCAAACCACGCCGCAACGCAACCCCACAGCACGCCAACCGCGGTGGCCACCAATGCAGCCGAAATACCGAGCGACAAACTAATCACGCTTCCAGCGCATAAACGCGCCAAAACATCGCGGCCAAGACGATCAGTTCCAAGCAGCATGGCGGGCACATATTGATTGGCGGCGCTGGCTTTTTGCGCGCGCTCCATGTCTGCTTGATCCGCCATCCATGCTGGCGGCATCAAACTCAATTGCAAGTTTCCCGCGGCCCAGCGCGGCGCGGAAATAGTTCCGCTGAGCGTGACTTCGCCAAATGACCACGGCGTTGACAACAGAAGCATCGCCACGAATGCAAGCAACAACCACAATCCAATTCCCAAACGATTTTTATTTGCACGCACTCCGCGCGATGACGCGGGAACTTGCGCTGTTTCAATCACATCTACTGGGCTGGCGGACACTTTTAAAGAATACGCTTATTCAATTTGAACATGCGTGAAGATCACGCCTTCGCTGAAAATTTTTATCACGTGGCGCTCGTGCTCACGCCCAAAGAATATTCATATTCAATAGCACCAAGTGTCGCGTTTATGGATTTGTCGAGGCCGGTTTAGAATCGGGCTGATTGTCATCTCCGCGCGAACGCCCACCCATACCGCCCAATGGACCGCCCATTCCGCTTGGGCGTCGTCCAAATTTTGGCTCCTCACCCTTGCGTATGGCCTCAATAATCTCCGCGATGGATTTGTCTCTGTCGCGGATATCGTCCTGCAACTTCTTGCGCGCATCCTTCAGTGATTTGTCCAACGCCACAAATTCAAATCCGCGCGCCTGAAGATCAAGTTCGACTTGCTTGTGCGCGTTCAATTCAATGTCCTTCATCAGCGTTTCTTGCGACGAAACATTGCCACTTTTTTGAGCGACATTCCAAGCCTCGCCCAACTCACGGATTTGATTTTGCACACGAATGTCCTCCACGCGAACGCGATACAAATTGGGCTCGCGCTCTTTCATCATGGACAAGCCCATCAACTTGCGCGCTTCGCGCGCCAACCGCTCACGCAATGCTTTGGGATCACTTTGGCGAAGTTTGACTAACTCATCGGCCCATTGCGGATTTACTTCGCGCGCCGTGACAATGACGCGATCAATTTCTTCCTCGCTTAATTCACGGCGCCCGCCTTCGCCCCCGCGCCAATTTCCACGACTCGCGCCCTCGTTGCCACGCGCCGATTGCGCGTCTTGCTTGCCAATCAGTGGATTCATTTGCGATGGCATCTCTTGTTGGCGAGCGCGTTGCGACGCCGTCCCCACTTGAAAAGTTGTGGTGGCCACCGCGGCAACGATCAACATTCCAACAGCGACTCCCGCCACGAATGTTTTTGAAATCATCGTCCAGCCTGCCCGGTGCCAAGCACGTTTCGTATTTCAAACGCCAAATCATCAAGACCCGCGCCTTGCGCGGAAGCAAGTCCAATGAAATTTTCGTCACCTGAAGAATTGGAAGAGGCTTCAAGCGCTGCCGCAAGCGAGCGATCATCCACCGGCGCATTCATGCGCGCGCCAGAAGTTTGCCACGACAAAATGGCACCGCCCACCACAATTAAAATAGCCGCGGCCGCCTTCCATTGAAATGATGTGCGCGAACCAATTCGACCCACGACTTCTTGATTGGGCAAGTGCGCCACGCTGGCTTTAAAAATGCGCGCGCTTAAACCGATTGGAATATCGCTGGCGCTGGCGTTCAGCGCGCGAAGTGTTTGAGCAAGTTCAAGATCGTCATGGGTTTCCATTGGTGTTCTCCTGAAGCCAACCCAACGGGGCGGGCGGTTTTTTGTTGCAACTCGCATGCAAATTAAAGCAAGTATCGGACCCGAATTTCATACTGAATCGTCCCCCATGTGGCGGCGCATGAGGTCGCGCAATTTGCGGATTGCACGGTGATGGCGCGCCAAAAGCGTGCCCAGCGGCTCCGAAAGCATGACGGCGATTTGTTGAAAGCTCATGCCGCCTTGATGGCGCAAATCAATAATGGCGCGGTCGGAATCGGGCAGCTGATCCATGGCTTCGTGCAAGGCCTGAATTTCCTCGGCGTTGGCCTTCTCGGCGACGGCTTTTTGCGGCGCGACATCGGTCAAAATATCGCTGTCCATTGGCTTGGCGTGCAACTTGCGCCGGCGCATCTCGTCGCGCAAACGGTTTATGGCGATGCGAAAAATCCACGCCTGAAAATGTCCCTGCTCCACATAGTCTGCAAGTTTGCGCGCGATGGTGCAGAACACGCTTTGCGTTATTTCCTCGGCCAGTTCCTGATTGCGCGTGTTGGAACGCAAATACGCGTAGATGCGCGGCGACCAATATTCAACCACCACTCGCCACGCGGCGGCATCACCCTTGGCGGCGCGCGCCAAAATCTCGCGGTCAAATTCTTCTTCGGAATCCTGCACTACGCGCAAGTCTACAACTCAACACCTTCACGGGTTCTTCTGACAGATAAATTACGCAGGCTCTTGCTTAGGCTCATTACTTGAGCTCATTGCTTGGGCAAATTACTTACCAAGATGAACGTGAAAGTCGACGCCATAACGCCAATCGCAATCACATTGAATCACATGGGCATGCCATCAAAATCATCGCGCGCATTTGCGCCGCGATCATTTGGCCGCACCAAACGCGGCGGCGCGTCCCATGAATTCGCGGCGGGATTGTCGGACGCATCACGGAAGCGCGTCACGCGGCTGTCCCATGTCAAACGCACAACGCCGGTTGGTCCGTTGCGCTGCTTGGCAATGATCAACTCCGCAAGTCCGCGCTTGTCGGGGTTGGCCTCGCTCCAATCATCATCGCCTTGGTGGTAATACTCCTCGCGGTGCAACATCATGACCACGTCGGCGTCCTGTTCAATGCTGCCCGACTCGCGCAAGTCGCTCATCTGCGGACGGTGACCTGGACGATCCTCCGACTTGCGGCTGAGCTGGCTTAGACAAATCACCGGCACTTCTAGTTCGCGCGCCATGGCTTTAATACCGCGGCTGATATCGCTGACTTCCACTTGACGATTTTCACTACGCGTTCCCGCTGACATGAGTTGCAAGTAGTCAATGAAGATTGCCTCAATGCCGTGTTGCTCGCGCAAACGGCGCGCCTTGCTGCGCATGGACAACATGGTGAGTCCCGGCGTGTCGTCAATCCACACCTTGCTGCTCTTCATGGCTTCGCACGCCGCAAGCAGCGCGCGATAATCCTCGTTGCGCAACATGTTGCGCCGCAAGCGCTGCGAATCAATTCCGCTTTTGCTGCACAACAAGCGCTGCACTAATTGTTGCTTGCCCATTTCCAAACTAAACATGGCCACGGAGTGGCCCGCGGCCGCCGCATTCTCCATCATGTTCAACGCGAACGCGGTCTTGCCCATGCTGGGGCGCGCCGCCAACACAATCATTTCGCCCTTCTGCAAACCGCTTGTAATCTCGTCAAATTCAGCGAAACCCGTGGGCATTCCGTTGAATGATTTTCCATCGCTGGTGTCGATCACTTTGATGGCGTGATCAAGCAACTCCTGCAATGTGGAAAATTGCGCGGACTCTCGTCGCTGCGCGATTGCGAAGATGCGCTGCTCGGCGGCTTCCAAAACTTGTTGCGGAAGATCGGTCGAGGCTTGCGCGTCGGCAAGAATTTCTCCGGCCGCGCGAATCAACTCGCGCAACGTTGCCTTGTCGCGCACAAGGCGCGCGTACTCGCTGGCGTGCGCCGCGGTGGGAACGCTCTCCGCAAGTTCCACTAAATACGCGGTGCCACCAACATCATCAAGAATGCCGCGGTCAAGCAGCTGTTGATTTAGTTGCACCACATCAAGCGATGCGGTGCGATCCCAAATACCAACCATGGCTTCAAAGATGGCGCCGTGCGCTGGCCGAAAAAAGTCGCCGCTGGTTCGCACCAACTGCACCACATCGCCAACCACTTTTGGATCGATCAAAATAGATCCAAGCAAACTCATTTCGGCTTCAATGGCGTGCGGCGGCGCGGCGTCTAAAAGACGTTGGGCGTCGCGCATATCCATGCGCGGACGCGCGCGGTCGGACCCGCGATTGAAAGGCTGCTTTGGTTCCATGTGAGTCGCCTAAAAAGTTGTGGAGTGAGTGACCCGAAAAACTTACTGTGCGTTCGCAAGTTCTGCGGGCACAACACCTTGTTCACGCATCAAGCGACCTGGCTTGAAGCGCACTGAGCGCTTGGCCGGCACCTTCACTGGAACAAGTGTCTTTGGATTTTGCGCCATGCGCGGCGCTCGTTGACGAACTTCAAACACGCCAAAGTCGCGGAACTCAAGTCGGTTGCCTTGGTTCAATTCTTCAACGACCGCGTCCAAGAAAGCTTGAACAATTTTTCGGGTCTCGCCACGATCAGCCCCAGTTTTTTGCGCGACTTGTTCAACCAATTCTTTTTTCGTGATCGTGGTCATGTTTGAAGTGTCTCCAGAAATATTTTTCAAGGCGCAAGTGGAACAAATTTCCAACGCTTCACAGTATGGTCAAAGAGGTGGGTCCGCGTCAAGAGCAAATTTCATCAACCATTTATGTGCGAGTTGTCCCCGCATGTTGTCCACGGATGCGGTGAATTGCGCTTGTGGTGCTTAAACCCGCGCGTAAACCTAAAATGTGTAAAGTTGCATTTATTTTCTTGACAACTCCCATTTCGGGTATTTGCTCCGGTTGGTAGTCGCCGCCCTTGGCATATACATGCGGCCGCGCCGCTAAAAGTGTTGCGTCCGCGGTGGCCTCATCAAACCAAGTGACAAAGTCCACGCATTCAAGCGCCTCCACAACTTCAAGTCGTTGCTCCAGCGGAAACACTGGACGATCTTCGCCTTTGAGTTTGCGAACACTGGCGTCGCCGTTGAGCGCCACCACCAAACAATCACCCAAAGATTTTGCCTCGCGCAAACTTGCCACATGACCGGCGTGCAAAACATCAAAGCAACCGTTTGTGAAAATAATTTTCTGTCCAGCCGATCGCCGCGCCTCCATCTCCAGCGCAAGGTCGGCGCGGTTACGAATTTTGCCCGCCAAATGTCCGGCCTGCAACAAAACTTGCTTGTGAATTTGCGCCAGCGGAATTGGCTTGGCACCAAACACTTCCACTTCAAGTCCCGCCGCAACATTGGCCAATTGAACAGCTTCAAGCCAAGAAAATCCGTTGCACAACGCGCCAGCGAGCGCCGCCAACACCATGTCGCCAGCGCCAGTTACGTCATACACCTTGCGCGCCAATGTTGGAACGTGCACGGGTTGCGCCGCGGGCATTCCAAGAAGCGCGCCGTGGCGATCAAGCGTTAACACAATCGCCTCAAGACCAAGTTGCGCGATCAATTGCTCTGATATTGCGCGCAGAACAGGCTCGTCAAAACCAGAATTCGCGCGCAGACCAGTGGCTTGCTCAGCCTCGCTGCGATTTGGCGTGATGGCGGTCGCGCCTTTGTATTTTGCGTAGTCGTTGATCGCCGCGGGATCGACCAAAAGTTTTTTATTCGCCGCGCGGCAACGCTTGATCAACTCGGCGCACAACGCCGGCGTGCACACTCCCTTGGCGTAATCCTCCAAGCACACAATGTCGCAATTCGGCAGCGACTGATCAATGGCCGCCAACAACTGCGCCGCAATCTCCGGCGAAATTGGCTCGCGGCTTTCCATGTCAAGGCGAAACATTTTTTGCGGATGACGATGTTGCGCCAATCCAATCAAACTTTTTTTCACCGTGGTTGGCCGCGACGCGTCCTGCACAAGATGCGTGGAGTCGCAACCGCCAGCCTTCAATAATTCGCGCAGCGACTTGGCCTCCGCGTCCGCGCCCGTCACGCCAACGCATTGCACCGTTGCGCCCAACGCCGCCGCGCACAACGCAACATTGCTGGCACCGCCGGCGGTTTCCTCCAGATCTTGCGCGCCGCGGCTTAACAACACCGGAACCGGCGCGTCGGGACTCAATCGCTCGGCGGCACCAGAGAGCGCTTGATCAAGCATGAAATCGCCAATCACCAACACGCGGAATGATTTCCACGCCGCCATTTTCACGACCAAACCTTCGGTTGAGAAACTCATGCCACGCAGTCTAACGATGACAGCGGCTTTGCCCCACACGCACTGATCCGTGCTTGGGTGTCTTTAAGTCGGGCGACTACGTCTAACGATGACAGCGGCTTTGCCCCACACGCACCGCACGCGCCAATTGCTCGCGCAGCGTGCTTTCCCCGTGCACAAATTCAATCGCTAATCGCGGCCGCACCAAGGGCAACTCGCTCTGCACGCCAAGCGGCGCAATCTTCATCCAGTCTTTTGGCGTGACAATGATGGCGTCGGCGCCAGCGTCCTGCGCCCGCGCCAACAAACGCGCCACCTTGGGTGCGTTCCACTGCGCATGATCCGCCAAGCGTGGCACATCTACCACCGCCGCGGCGACAGATTCGGCGTGCTCAACAATGGCGGCGGGATTTCCAGTGCCCGCCCACACCGCCACGCGCTTGCGGCGCAACCACGACACTTCATGCACCACGGCCGCGTCAATACCTTCAAGGCCAGTCCACGCGTGGCGGCACCACGCAATCGGCGCTTGCCCATGCAACTTCATTATGTTGTTAGACAACTCATCATCCACTTTCACCGCGCGCGTCACAATCACGCCGCTTGCGCGCCGCAGCGACCCCGCGGGTTCGCGCAGCCAACCCAGCGGAAGAAGTCCATCATCAAGCGCGGGCCGTGTGGAGTCGATCAACACCAAATCACAATCGCGCCGCAATTGCACATGTTGAAATCCATCATCAAGAACAACCACGTCGCACATGGAATTATTCACGCGCGCCGCGGCGA
>CANJIC010000064.1 GCA_947474205.1 Planctomycetaceae bacterium
GCCGCGCTCCCCGGCGAGTTTTTGTACCGCCTTCAAGTAGGGTTTTTTGTCCATTCCAACTTGACCGGTAATGACTGCTCTCATGTCAAGAGTGTAACTACAAATCCGCATATTTCGAGTGGGTTAAGCTGATAAATGGCGTGCGCTTGTTCAACGGGTTGGCTATAGAAATCAACCGAGCCCGCGTTCATGAAAAACTGAAATTGTCATTGGGTCACGAAGCGCTTGTTAAAAGCGCCACGCAATGAACCTCAATGGCGCGGCCTTCGCCCACGGCATCCACGCTTTCGTGAGTCTTGCCCTTCACATTGATTTGGCTCGCATCGCAACCTAGAAGTTGCGCCAAGTTGGCGCGGATTTTTTCCTTCACGGGTCCAATCTTCGGCCGCTCGCAAATAACGGTGGCATCCAAATTTGACACTTGAAATTTTTTCTCGCGCATCAGCACCAAGGCGGCGCGCAAAAAATGCGCGCTGTCCTTGCCGGCCCATTGCGGATCGGTGTCTGGAAAAAGTTGCCCGATATCCGCGAGCGCAAGCGCGCCAAGAATGGCGTCGGTGACGGCGTGCAAAAGCGCGTCGCCATCGGAGTGGCCAACAGGTCCGCGATCATGATCAATGAATATTCCGCCTAGAACAAAGGGCTTTCCCTGACCCGCAGGCGCAAGTGGTTCAAGGCGATGCAAGTCGTAGCCGTGTCCAACGCGAATCAAGTTAGTTGTCATTTGGAAGCGTGGATTTTGGCGGAACCTTGCCACCTTGCGTCGTGGCATACGGTGGTCGATCCGCCGCTTGGTCGGTTCGCAAACGCGCTGTGGCATCAGGCTCCGGCCAAATTGGTCCAGGGCGAATGAAGTAATCAATTCGACGCGCGGCGGCGGGCGGACATGTCAATTGGTTGTCAAGTTTTCCATTTTGCTCGCCAGCGACCCACACCGCATAGACCATGCGATCGGGCGTGTTGACCGGGTCATCGCCCCCGCCTTCTAAAAAGTTAAAGGTGAGTTGTTGACCAGGCGGAATGTCCATTTTAAAAAATGCTTCTTTGGTGCGGACATCAACCACGGAGATCGTCAATGGCTGCATGCTGGTGGAGATGTAGGTGTAGCCGCGGCCAGAAGAGGGCATGAATCCACCGGAAGGCGAGTAGCAGCTCGCAAGCGTTGACAGAAGAGCAATGATCAATGTTCGACGTACTGTGTTCATACAGGGGATACTTTAGCGATTTGATCGCATTCTGTTGCGAGTTGAGCGAATCGATTTCCGCGGGCTTCATAATTTTGAAATTGATCCAAGCTGGAGCAACCAGGTGAAAGCAAGACCACGTCGCCGTGGCGAATTCTGGAATGAATAATTTGCACCGCATTTTGCAGTGTTTCGCAATAGGTTCCACCCGCATTTGCCAGTTCCTGTGCAGAGGTTCCAATGCAATACAGGCCAGCGAGTCGCGCGGTGAGCGCTGTAATGGATGAGAGATCCGCGCCCTTGCTCAAGCCGCCCGCGATGAGGTGAATTTTCTTGGTATCGGGAAAACTTTTCACGGCGAAGAGAGTGGCGGCGGGCGTGGTGGCCTTGCTGTCATCGATCCAACGCACCCCGTTGAATTCATGCGCCAGGGAAAGTCGATGCGGCAAGCCAGTGAAGCGATTCATTTTTTGCGCCAAGGCGCGCGCTGTCGTGGCCACATCAAGTTGAGGATTGTCAATTCGCAACGCGGATATGCACGCGTGAAGCGCCAACAGCGCGTTGCGTTTGTTGTGCTCGCCGATCAACTTGGCGGACTCAAAGTGCGGCATGCACTGGCGCACATACTCGGCGTCACTTTGAAAGTGTGTTGGCAAGACATCATGCGCCCCAAGCCGCGCGTTGGGTGGCGCGCTCGTTCCATGACATGCGGAATTTTTCCACCAATGCCCGGCGGGCAACGCAGACCACTCCGATGCTTGTTCTGGGGATTCAATATCAAAGCGGGAAAGAAAAATCTGATCGTCCGCCGATTGATTGCGAATGACGGATTTGCTGGCGCTGTAATGCGCGGCGCCGCCATGCCAATCCAAATGGTTGTCGCACAGATTGGTGAGCACGCCAACACGCGCGTGCCAATGCGCGTTTCCAGAATCGGGTCCAAGCCACCACAACATGAAACTGGAAAGCTCTAGCACCAGCCATTCATGTGGGCCAATGTGTGGGCAATCCTGCAGCAAACTGCCGCCAATATTGCCGGCGAAATAGGCGCGATTGCCGTTGAAGCCGTCAAGCGCGTGGTGGATCAATGCGGAGGTTGTGCTTTTGCCGGAACTGCCAGTGACCGCGATCACGCGGTGGTGGGGAATGTGTTGCAGCGCCAGTCGTAACTCGGTTGTGATGTGCGCGCCAGCTTCACGCGCGGCGTCGAGATATGGATTGGTCCACGGCTTTGGCACGCCTGGATTTACGACAACCAGTTGCGCCTGTTGAAAGTCCGCTAGTTCATGCGCGCCAAGTCGCAGACGCACAACGCCGCTTTGAATCAGCGGCGCGATCTTGGCTATGGAATCTTTCAGTTTGTCCGCGCTAGAAAGATCGGTGACAAGAATTTCTTTGGCGCCTTGTTGCGCCAACCACTGCGTGGCGCCAATGCCGCCGCCGAATGCGCCAAGGCCCATGACAATGCAACGGCGGCCGCGGATTGTAGATTCACTGGAGATGTTCATTGGTTGTTCAGCGTCTGAGCGAATGGAGTGGCATGTTGCGGCGCGACAAGTTCAGCGAAGCGCCAGCATTTCATCTGTTTGGGCTTGCCACCGGCGCGTGCGAATTGTCTTCACCCAAGTTCAACAATTCTTCGGTGTAATTGGTGGCGGCCTTGCGTTCCGTGAGCGGACCTTGCGCGTCACCACGCAAAAACTGGCGTATAAGACGATCTTTCTCTGGCATTTGTTTGGCGTCTATATCGGATGTCTTGCGCAATGTGTCAAACGCTTGGCGCGTGTCAATCATCAGCGCGCGGCCTTTATCAAGCATGGTCATGCGATCAGCAATGGTGAAGGCGCTGTCCATTTCATGGGTCACCACCACGCTGGTCACGCCAAGTTTGCGCGTGAGATCAAGCATCAGTTGATCAATCTCCGCGCTGGTGACCGGGTCAAGTCCGGCGCTGGGTTCATCGTAGAAAAGAATTCTGGGATCAAGCGCAAGAGCGCGCGCCAAGCCAGCGCGCTTTTTCATGCCGCCGGAAATTTGCGATGGAAATTTATTGGCGTGCTCGCGCAGGCCAACAAGTTCAAGTTTGATCATCACCTGGATTTCAATAATGTGCGAGTCAAGCGATGTGTGCTCATGCAATGGCAGCGCAATGTTGTCGGCAATGCTCATGCTGTTAAAGAGCGCGCCGGACTGGAAAAGAATTCCAAACTTTTTGCGCACTGCGTCAAGGCCAGCCTCGCCAACAGTGGTCATTTCCTCGCCCAGAATTTTTATGGAGCCTTCACTTGGTTGCAAACTGCCAATCAAGTGGCGCAGCAGTGTGCTTTTGCCGCAACCAGATCCGCCCATGATCACCATGGTTTCACCTTCGGCAATATCTAAATTAATTCCGTCAAGAACGGTTTGGGTGCCAAAGCGTCGAACCAAATTGCGGATTTCAATAACGTTACCCATGGGTGTTCTTAGCCTACCAAGGTCGTGCGTAAATACATGGCTTGAATTTCACAACGTGAACTTGGCAGCCACGATGCACGAAATGCGGATTGAATTGTCATGGCGTTGCGTCCCTTGAACAAAGCCAATACTTGAACTGCTGTGTAAAGCACCGCGCATGATTCAAGGAGTTTCAGGCGCGGATGTGGTCGGCACAGATTTGATAGTGGTTGTGGGCTTCGCTATTTGAAAGACGGGAAGTTCGGGCGGCGGCGGTTCGCCATCTGGAAATAGCAGGTTGCCGCGCAGGGCGTCGACAATGCGCAACGACCTCCAAACCATGGTGCTTTTGCCTGTTTTTTCGTTGAATCGTTCAAGGCCAAGATCGGCTTCACATGACCCCGAAGCAAATTGAATAGTGATTGGAATGACCACCATGGTTTTTTTCCAGGATTGTTCCAAAGGTGTGGGGCGTTGATCGCTCACTCGCGCCGACACAAATGTTCCGTACCGGTTTTCGACTTGGGTTGTGAACGCCGCGAGTTGCTCTTGGGTGAGCGCGGTGGCGGGACCAGCCCATTCCTTTTTCATGACTTGAGGGTCATTGGCAAACAGCGGAGCCAGAGCCACGGTTGGTCCAAGCACAATGGTGCGAAGACCAGAAACCCAAAACAGCCACGCGCCCACAATGGTGGCGACTACTCCAAATGAAATAGACGTCCATGCCAGCCACGCGCCTTTGGTGTCTGGATTTTTACGCAAACTACGTAGGGCCAGCGCGCCCGTGCCCACGCCAATGAGCGTCATGGGCGGACAAAAAAATGGAATGCAAAACATGGCGGCAAGCACCGCGGTGCGGTTCCATGAGCGCGGGAGTTGGATGGATTCATCGACCTCTGTCAATGTGTTGGTGTTCAGGTTGTTATGTTGAATTTGATTCATGCGTGTCATTGACAATGTATTTAAGAATGTGATTCAGTCAGCGAGGCGCCAATTCATGTGAAGAGTTTGGCGCATTCACATTACGGTAGTGCGGGAATTGTGGTGGCGGGAGTTGGCGCGGGCAAAGACGAGGGCGCAAGTATCAGATCTCCAAGCGTGGAATCGTCCACGGTCAGTTCAAGTAGACGAGCCGCGGGAATCCATTGATCGCTTTGCGGAATCAGTTGAAAGACAGCGCTTCCGGTGGTTTCGCGGGTGGCAAATCGCAGCGTAATTGCGGCGGTCATGGCCATATCAAACATGCCGCCGTCAACCACTTGACTGATGATGGAGATATCACGGAGTTCACCGTAGCGCTGCTTGGCCAGGCTTGAAAAGACTGGCAATTGCTCCGCTGTTGGCGCGGGGCGCGCAATTGGCGCCAGTGGATTTTGCGTCAGGGCGATGACGCATTTGGAATATTCATTGGCAAAGGCGGCTTGCATGCTCGCTTTCATATTGCGGCCAATATCTTTCAGAACCCATTCGCTTAGCGCCTGATAGGTGAGGGCTTGCACAATCAATCCCACGAAACTAAGAACTATGGCGGCTCGGGCAAGTTGGCGCGAGCGCCCATTATTGCTGTTGCGCAATTTCCAAAGCGCCAGTATTGAAAGTGGCGTGGAAATAAAACCAACAAATAGGCAGCAGGGCACAGGCGACAAGATAGAAAATACAAACGCAATGAACGCAAGCGAGAAGCGTGTTGGCTTTTCCTGGGGAGCGGGTGTATTGGTTGTGGGGCTATTGAATTGGGTCACGCAGGGCTGACTTTATACGGCGGGCAAGCCGAGTGTTTTTTGGCTAAGTGCAATAGTACGCGTGCATAGGAAACGGGTCCCAAGCGCGTTTGAACTAGCGGAAGTTGAGAAATCCAATACGCGGGTACTTGTCGGAAAATAAAGAACAAAAAGAAAGTCCTGCGCATCGTTGAAGATGCGCAGGACTGAAGAGTGTAGAAAAGAGACTCTGTTAATTGCTGAATTAAGAGCGACGACGCTTGCCGAAGAACGCACCAGCGATACCAATCAAAGCTGCAACACCCGGGGCTGGAACTAGTCCAGCCGAAAATGTCCAAGCTTCTTGGCCGACAGTGGCGCCGTCGAAGGTTGGATCAAAGGTAAAGACTTTGTTGCTGACAAGGCTTCCAGTGAGTTTGGTTTGCGAGTCACTTCTTAGGTTTGCGCCTGAAATGGTGTACACGGTTGTTCCACCAGTTTGAGCCACGCTCTTGCCAGTGGCCTGTAGCCACATGACCATCTTTGGTGCAGCAGCGCCTGCGCCCAAGGCGACAATGTCGCTGCACTTTAAAGTGAATCGGCCAATCATGATTAACATGTCAGCGTTGGCGCTGGCGTTGGTTTCATAAAGAGAATCTAGTGGATTATTTTGCGCCCAACCCGCGCCTGGATAGGCGCCAGAACTGTTAGCAGCGTTGACAATGCTGCTAACATCTGGACCAGCAGGATTGGCGAAATACGGGTCATTAAGAACACCGCCTGTATTTGTAGCACCTTGAGTACGGCATCCAATAGTCACAAATGAATCCCACGTGTTGTTGCCTGTGCCGCCACCAGCGGTTGTGCCTGGCATCCAACCTGTATTGCTGTGTTGGAAAGCCAATCCAGCGCTATTAAGATATTTGGCTTTTTGGTCAACGCCATAGGTGTTCGCACTTGTGGTGGTTTGACCAAACACGCTCACAATGCGTTCGCCAGCGTTGCCTGTGCCGGTGGCTGAATTAAACTTTATATAGACATCCATGACGCTGTAAGAAGTGCCGCCCGATGCCACAATGTAATTTTTTGCATACAGACCTTGCATACCTGCCACCGAAGCATTGGCTACGCCAGCCATGTTCAAAGCAGTTGCAGCCGCCAAAGTAGCTCCAGCAAAAGTGAAATACGAATTCTTCATTTCTTTTCCTTCCCTCTTCTTCATAGAGGAACAAATTATAAGCAGAGGTCCTTTTCCTTTTGATTCTGAAACAACACGTTTCAGAACCAGATCCCTGCCGAGTGATCTTCCGCAGAGTCCAATTCAACGGTTCCAAAGCAAGCGAACATCTTTGAATTTTTTAAAGTTTTTTTATGTGAATGCGTTTGGATTTCTTGTCCGCGGGTCAATTTACGTAAAAAACATTGTTTTAAGGCTGAAATATTGGCATTTGTACATCCAGCGCTGGATGGATTCTGCCCCAGCGTTTGCGGACTTTGCCGACAAGTTTGCCAGAATTTAGCAAGCAAGAACTACAGATGAGCTGCAGAAATTGAGCGCGATTGGGGCACAGCAAGCCCCGCGGTCAAGGCCCCAGTAAGCAGCAGCGCGGAGGTGTGTTGCAACACAACCGGCACAATATGCCCTACAAAATCAACAGGATTCGCGCCGTGCGGCGTGTCCATGCTGACAATCAGGTCGCCCGCGGTGCGCCCACGCAGTGTGGTTGGCGCGGGGTGCCCCATCATGGCGGTGTTTTTGGCGGTGTTGGTTTCCCAGCGCAATTCAACGCCGCTCTTGGCGGGTTGCGCGTCGCGCTGCGTGCAGACTTCCTCAATCAATACATCCACTGTGCGGCCAATCCACGCGGCGTGCACGCGCGCGCTGGTTTGGGTTTGCAAATTCAGCAGCACGTTGTTGCGAAACTTTTTCACTTGGTTTGAAATGTCGTCCTTGAAACGTTCAATGGCCACTGTGCCAGGGCGCGGCGAATACTTAAAGATGAAATTGTTTTTAAATGGAAGCTTGCGCACCATGTCGCATGAGGCTTCAAAGTCCGCGTCAGTTTCAGTTGGAAAGCCAACAATGAAATCGCCGGCAAGCGTGGCGTCTGGAAGAATGTCTAGCGCCTCTGCGGCAAAGTCCTCGTACTCGCCGCGGGTGTAGCCGCGATTCATGAGTTTCAGAATTCGATCGGAGCCGCTTTGCGCGGGCGCGTGCAAATAGCGGCAAATACGCGGGCAATCGCGCATGGTTTCTAGAATGTCGCGCCCGAAATCGCGCGGGTAGCTGGTGACAAATCGCAAGCGCGCAATGGCGGGGACTTCATCGTGAATGCGCCGAAGCAGGTGCGCGAATGTGGTCACGCGCTTGCCAACAGGAATGGCGGCGCGAAATGCTGCAAGGCCTGGACCAATTTGCGCGGCCTCGCGGCCATCAATGGTGACGGCGGCGCCGTGTTCGTAGCGATAGTGATTGACGGTTTGCCCAAGCAGCGTGATTTCAATGGCGCCAGCGTCGGCCAGTTTGCGGCACTCATCAATGATGTGGTCGGGCGGGCGATGCACTTCGGCACCGCGCGTGTTTGGAACCACGCAATAGGTGCAGAATTTATTGCAGCCGCGAGTGATGCGAACTTGCGCGGCAAAGGCGCTGCGGCCGGCGACAATGGGGTCAAAGGCGCGCGAAAGATCTAGGGTTTCAAGGTCATCTTGCACGGCGCTTAGGGCGGCGCTACGGCGCGTTCGATTGCCGGCCAGGGCGGTGCGCTCGGCAGCCGTGGCGGCTTCGGAGCGACGGGCGGCATCAATTAAAGCGGGCAATTTGTCCAGTTCACCTGGACCACACATAATGTCGAGCTGCGGAAATCGCTGCAGCAAGGACAGGCCATCGCGCTCGGCCATGCAGCCTAATACGCCCAACAGAATATTTTCGCCCGCCAACTTGCGCTCGCTGACAATGCCAAGACGCGAATACACCTTGCTTTCCGCATGTTCGCGCACGGAACAGGTGTTGAACAGCACCACTTGGGCGGCGTCGGGGTTGTCGGTAAACGTGTAGCCCAAGGTGCTCAGTTGCCCACGAACCAACTCGGAGTCGAGCTCATTCATTTGGCAGCCAAATGTTTCTAAATAAACCGTCGTGTTGGACATGCAAGCAGTCTAGTGCCGCGCCACGGTTTGCCGATGAAGGAACATGCGCGCTGGACAAGGTCTTCTATTTTTGGTGATGGCTTTATTGGTCATCGGAACCGTCATGGTGAACTCCGCTTCGCTGACCTCCACCAATGGGGTGGGCGTGTCATTGAACGATTTATTGTTGGGGCGCAACACGTGGTTCGCGTTGGCCGCCGCCGCCGCGTTGTGGTTGGGAACGCGCGTGTCGGTTGAGCGGGTGTTCTCATTGCGCGGCTTGGCAAGCCCCATTCCTTGGATTGTGTTGGTCATGTTTTTGGGATTGGTGTTGGTGCATGTGCCAGGCATTGGCCGCGAAGTCAACGGCGCGCGCAGGTGGATTACGATTGGTCCAATTGGATTGCAGCCAAGTGAACTTGTGAAGTGGGGCATGCCCGTGGTGATTGCGTGGCATTGTTGCAGGCGCGCGGGTGGACTTGGTTTTTTCTGGAAGGGATTTATTCCGCCGCTTTTATTTGTGAGTGCGTTCGCCGGATTGGTTGCGCTGCAAGATTTGGGAACCGCGGTGTTGATTGAAGTGGTGGCCATTGCCATGTTGATCGCGGCGGGCGCCAGATTTTGGCACGCGTTATTGCTGCTGCCCGCGGCGTGCGCGGCGGTGGGCGCGTTGATCATTACAAGTCCATATAGAGTGAATCGAATTCTTGCGTACATGGATCCATTCGCCGACGCGCAGGGCAAGGGCTATCACATTATTCAAAGCATGGCGGCGATTACTGGTGGCGGATTGCCTGGACGCGGTCTTGGAAATGGCGTGCAGAAATTTGGATACTTGCCGGAAGCGACGACGGATTTTATTTACGCCATTGTGTGCGAGGAGTTGGGAATTGGCGGAGCGATTGGCGTGCTTGCCA